>NZ_JAFRFW010001044.1:0-12345 GCF_017434145.1 Saccharopolyspora sp.
CATGCCGCTCTCCCCCGAGGCCGCGGCCGCCACCGACCACACGCTCGGCACCACGAGCGCCGCGGCCAGCGACAACGTCAACGCGACCTTGCCGAGCGCGGCCCGGCTCCGCCCGAGCAGCAACGCCGCCACCGCGAGCACGCCGAAACCGATCGCCAGGTACGCGGCCCAGACGTTCCACTCCGGATCGCGGTAAACGAGCACCACCGCCCAAGCGACCGTGAGCAGCACGCCGACCGGCAGCAGCAGCCAGGTTTTCCCTTGCGGCGCCCGGTAAGCGCGCCACGCTGCGACGATTCCCGCGCCCGCGACGGCACCGATCGCCGGAGCCAGCATCGTCGTGTAATAGGGATGCATCGTGCCCTGGGCGAAGCTGAACATGAACCAGATCAGCACCAGCCAGCCACCCCACAGCAACCAGCCCGCCGCGCGCTTGCGGTCGAACGGCTCACCCGCCCGCCGCCGCAGCACGGCACCGACCACGACGGCGATCAGCACCAGCGCGCACAGCGGCATCAGCCAGCTGATCTGCCCCGCGAGCTTTTCGTTGGCGAAGCGCAGGATCCCGGCCTCGCCGGAGAAGCCGCCACCGGGCCCACCGCCCGGTCCGCAGCCACCGCCTCCGTTGCCCTCGCCGCCGAGGACCCGGCCGAATCCGTTGTAGCCGAGGATGAGGTCCAGTGCGGAGCCGTCTTCGCTGCCGCCGATGTAGGGCTTGGGGTCGGGCCACAGCATGGTTGCCGCGACCCACCAGAACGACGACACCAGCACGGTCGCTGCTGCGATGGCCAAATCGGCGATGCGTCGTGTCCACGAGGTCTCGCGGCCCACGAGGTAGACCGCGATGAACACTGGCAGCACCATCCAGGCCTGCAGCATTTTGGTGAGGAAGCCGCAGCCGATCAGCGCGGCCGAGGCTGCCAGCCACCAGCTGGCCCGCGAGGCACGCTCCGCTGACAAGGCCCGGGTCAGCGCGTAGGCCGCGGCGACGACCAGTAGCACCAGCAGGGTGTCCGGGTTGTTGTCCTGGTTGATCGCCACGGTGATCGGGGTGAGCGCCATGACCAGCGCCGCCAACAGCGCCGCGTGCTCACCCGCCCATCGCCGCACGGTGCGGTGCAGCAGGAACACGGCCGCGACTCCGGCCAGCACTTGCGGCAGCAGCATCGCGACTTTGTTGTAGCCGAGCAGCAGCACCGAGATCACTTGGACCCACAGCGCCATCGGCGGTTTGTCCACTGTGACCACTCCGACCGGGTCGAAGGAGCCGAAGAAGAAGTTCTCGAAGCTCTGCGACATCGATTTGACGGCCGCGGAGTAGTAGCTGTTGCCCCAGGAATCGCCGATTCCCCACGCGTAGAGGGCGCCGGCGAGCAAGCAGATCGCCGCCAGTGCCGCCGGTTGCCACCGGCTGCGGTGTGTGGCGTCGGCCGCGCCCGTGGTGGGCGCGCCGAGTACGGCCGTGGTGGTCATGCTGTTTCCTTTTCGCTCATCGAGGCGGTCTCCGCCTCGTCTCCGGCAGCGGGGTTGTCGGCGGCGGGCCGGAACACCCACGAGCGCAGCAGCACGAACCGCAGCGCCGTACCGACCACCGAGGACACGATCAACACGAGAACTTCCAGCCATCGCGAGGAATCCGGCGCCGCCGCGTCCAGCCACAGCAGCGCCCCGGAGGTCACGACGTAATACAGGACGAACACGATCAGCCCTTGCAGGTGCACGCGGCCGGAGGCGGCGGCGCGCCCGACGAAGGTGAACCGGCGATTCGCCTCGGTGTTCCACAGCGTCGTCACGGTCAGCGCCACCAGGTTCGCCAGCAGCGGTGGCCACCAGCTGCGCAGCAGCGCGTACAGCACCGAGGTGACCACAGTGGACACGATGCCGATCAGGCCGAACGAGAACAGCTGCCACAGCAACCCGTTCTCCCGCTCGGCCAGCACCGCCTGCGGATGCTCGGCGCGCGGCTCGGGCCTGCGCGGCAGCCCGGTCACCGTCGCGGCACCGGTCACCTTCGCGCGGGCGACGCGCAGCAGCCCGGCGAGGTCGTCGGTGGCGGTCTTGGTGACGTTGACGCGGGTGTCGACGTCCTCCACCCAGTCCACCGGCACCTCGTGCACCCGCAGACCGTTGTGCTCGGCCAGCAGCAACAACTCCGTGTCGAAGAACCACGCATCGTCGTAAACCTGGTGCAGCAGCGGACGCACCACATCGGTGCGGGCAGCCTTGAAGCCGCACTGCGCGTCGGAGAACCGCGCGCCGTGCGTCCAGTGGATCACCTTGTTGTACGCGCGGGAGATCATTTCCCGCTTGGTCCCGCGCACGGTCCGCGAACCCGGCGCCAGCCGCGACCCGACCGCCAGGTCCGAATGACCGTTGACCAGCGGCGCCACCAGCGGCAACAACGCGTCCAACCCGGTCGAGAGGTCCACGTCCATGTAGACCACCACGTCCGCGTCGCTGTAGCCCCAAGCCGTGCGCAACGCCAAACCACGGCCCTTGCGGTCCAGGTGCAGCACCCGCACGTTCGGCATCGTCTCGGCCAGTTCGTTCGCCACCCGCAGCGTGCCGTCCGTGCTCGCGTTGTCCACGACCGTGATCGACCAGTCGAACGGGAAATCCCGCCTCAAGTGCTCCCCCAGCACCTGCAAGCAGCCCGGCAGGGACCGCTCCTCGTTGTAGACCGGTATCACCAGATCGACCGTGGCCGTCGCGCGCGGCGCAGTGCCCCGCCGCGCGGTCTCGACACTTCCATGCGGCATCACGTTCATTCCTCTCCCGCTCGTAGCTCGCGGCCGGCACCGATGGCGACCCGTGCTCCATGAAGCACGGCCGGGTTGTCCAGGACCTCGGAACGAAATGGGAGTTGGCTGGGAATCGGCGGGCCGCCGCGGGCACGCGCCCCGCGGCACCGCTGCGCACCGGGGCGGCCGGGCGCTGGATCGATCGCGGGATTCCCACCGGGTTCCCAGCCGGTTCCCAGCTTCGCGCGGCACCGTCGGGCCGCAACGGCGAGCGGAGGAGAAGTGTTGACCAACCCGGAACGGTCTCGCGCAGCCCGGCTAGTGCTGGGCGAGGTCACCGATCCGCCCTGGGCACGCCCCGCGTTGATCGGAGTGCTCGCGCTGGCCGCGGTGCTCGGCACGTGGGCGCTGTCGATCAACGAGTGGGCGAACACCTACTACTCGGCGACCGTGCTGGGCATGACCCAGAGCTGGAAGGCGTTCTTCTTCGGCGCGGCGGACGCGGGTTCGTTCATCACGGTGGACAAGCCGCCGCTGGCGCTGTGGGTGCAGGCGCTGTCGGCCCGGATGTTCGGGTTCAACACGTGGAGCCTGCTGGTGCCGCAGGCCATCGCCTCGGTGCTGACGGTGTGGGTCGTGCACCACGTGGTGCGGCGCGCGTTCGGCCACGTGGCGGGGCTGCTGGCGGCGCTGGTGCTGGCGGTGACTCCGATCGCGGTGGTCATGGCGCGGCACAACAACCCGGACGCGCTGCTGGTGCTGCTGGGCGCGCTGGCGCTGTGGGCGGCGTCCAACGCGATCCGCTCCGGAAAGCTGCTGCCGCTGGTGTGGTGCGCGGTCGCGGTCGGGCTCGCGTTCAACGTGAAGATGCTGCAGGCGTACTTCGTGCTTCCGGTGATCGCGGTGGTGTACCTGGTGGCCGGGAAACCGCGCTGGACGCGGAAGTTGCGGGATCTCGGTGTGGCCACGGCCGTGCTGGCGGTGGTGAGCGCGTCCTGGATGGTCGCCGTGGACGCGACGCCCGCCGATGCGCGGCCCTACGTCGGCGGCAGCACCGACAACACCGTGCGTGAGCTGCTGCTCGGCTACAACGGCCTCGGCCGCGTCTTCGGGCAGGAGCACATCGCTTCGCCCGGGATGATGGGCGGTGGGCCGGGTGGTCCCGGCGGACCCGGTGGGATGCCGGGGCAGATGCCGCCCGGCGGGCCGGGCGGGCCCGGTGGCGGTAGTCCTGATGGCGGGCCTGGTGGCGGTCCCGGCGGCGGTCCCGGCTCGGACGAAGGCAGCTTGACCAGGCTCGTCAGCGGCCAGGTCGCCGGGCAGATCGCCTGGCTGTTCCCGCTTGCCGCGTTCGGCACCGTCGCGGCGCTGGTCTACCTGCGGGGGCGCCCGCGCAAGGACGCGCAGCGCGCGGATTTCCTGCTCTGGGCCGGAACTCTGCTGGTGACGGCCGCGGTGTTCAGCTTCGCCTCCGGCATCTGGCACCCGTACTACACCGTGGCGCTGGCGCCTCCGCTGGCAGCCGTAGTCGGCATAGGCGTGGTGAGCATGGCCCGGTTGTACCGCGTCTCGTCCTGGTGGGGCGCGCTGTTCCCGTTGTCGGTCGGCTGCACCGGCGTGTGGTGCGGGTATTTGCTCTCCGGCTCCGATTTCCTGCCGTGGCTGCCGCCGGTGGTCGCGGTGCTCACGGCGGTGTCGGTCGGCGTGCTCGGGCTGATGCTGGCGTTCACGCGCCAGCGGCGGATGCGCAGGGCGAAGCTGCTGGTCGCGGCAGGAACGGCGGGTCTGGTGGCGATGCTGTCCGGGCCGATGTCCTACGCGCTGACTCCGCTGAGCGAACCGGTGCAGTCGACCTTCCCCAGCGCGGGACCGTCCGGCGGCGGTCCGAGTGGTCCGGGCGGTCCGGGACGGGGCCGCGGCCCGATGTCGGACGGTTCGCAGGCCCGCCGTGCGCAGAACCCTCCCGGACAGCACGACCCGAGCGCGCCGAACTCCCCCAGCCTGGACGGCGGATCGCCGAATGCTCAATCACCGGGCCAGAATTCCCGCCGCGGCGGCCCGGGCGGCAGCAGCGAACTACCCGACTCCGCGGTGCGCTACCTGACCGCCCGGCACCACGGCGAAACCTGGCTCGTGGCCACCGTCGGCGCCATGGTGGCCGCACCGGTCATCCTGCGAACCGGCGAGCCGGTGATGGCCGTCGGCGGCTACAACGGCAACGATCCGGCGCCCACAGTGGACGAACTCCAGCGATACGTCCGCGACGGCGAACTTCGCTTCGTGTGGACCGACGGGACATCCGGCGTCCGCAGCATGGGCGGCGAGGTCGACACCCGGGTAGTCGACGAGTCGATGGGCTGGGTCGCCGCGCACTGCACCGCCGTGGCTCCCGCCGAATATGGCGGAACGGAGCCGGTTCCGGCGGGCGAAACGCGGCTCTACGACTGCGCGAAGCCGCGCTGATGAACCGCCGGAGCATCCTGCGGATCACCGCCGCACTGCTGCTGGTGCTGTCCGCGACCGGATCCGCCGCACCCCGGGAACCCGTTGCGGCGCAACAACTTCCGGTTTTCCCGGCGAAAACTCCGCCGATGGGCTGGAACAGCTGGAACACCTTCGGCTGCGACATCGCCGAGGCCACGGTCCGGCGCGCCGCCGCCGCCCTGGTGCGCTCGGGGATGCGCGACGCCGGCTACCGGAACGTGGTCGTGGACGACTGCTGGTACGAACCGCAGCGCGACACGGCAGGGAACCTGCGCGCCGACCGCGCACGCTTCCCGAGCGGAATGGCCGCCCTCGGCGACTACCTGCACTCCCGGGGCCTGCGATTCGGCCTCTACATGTCGCCGAACGTGCGCACCTGCGCGCAATTCACCGGCGCCTACCCGGGAAGCACCGGCAGCGGCGACCGCGAGCTCGGCGACGCCCGGACCTTCGCCGCCTGGGGCGTGGACTACCTGAAGTACGACTGGTGCCACGGCGCAGGTTCCACCCGCACCGCCCGCGCCGCGTCCACCACGATGCGCGACGCGCTGGCCGCCACCGGCAGGCCGATCACCTACAGCATCAACCCGAACAGCAATTTCCCCGGCGCACCGGGAGAAACCGAGAGCTGGCGCGGCGTCGCGCACCTGGCGCGCAGCACCGAGGACATCCAGCCGGTCTGGGACACCGGGCACACCAACGAACATCCGATGGGCGTGCGCAACATCATCGAAGTCCTCAGTGGACTCCCCGACCGGCCCGCGCCCGGCTACTGGAACGACCCGGACATGCTCGAAGTCGGCGTGCACGACGTGAACGGCCACCCCGGCCTGAACCACGAAGAAGCGCGCACGCATCTGAGCATGTGGGCGATGTTCGCCGCCCCGCTCATCGCGGGCAACGACCCGAGCCGGATGAGCCCGGCCGACCACGACCTGCTCACCAACCCGGAAGTCCTGGCCGTCGATCAGGACCCGCTCGGCCACGCCGCACACCGCGTCACCGGCGGCGACCACCAGGTCTGGACGCGCCCACTGCAACAGGGCACCGCCGTCGCCCTCTACAACCGCAGCGACCAACCCGCCCGAATCAGCACCACGCCGGCCGAACTCCGCCTGCCACCGGGCGATCACGGCATCCGCAACCTGTGGACCGGCCACCACTACCGCACCACCGACCCGATCTCCGCCGACGTCCCCGCGCACGGCACGGTCCTGCTGCGGATCGACTCCGCCCGGCGGTAACTACCGGCTCAGTAGTGCGCGTTGCGGGGTGTCGGCTGGCAGGACGGGCAGGTGTAGGAGGAGCGGTTCATGAACGAGTCGCGGCGCACGATCGCGCCGCAGCGCGGGCACGGGTGTCCGGCCTGGCCGTACACCGCCAGCGAACGGTCGAAGTAGCCGGACTCGCCGTTGACGTTGACGTACAGATCGTCGAACGAGGTGCCGCCCGCCCGCAGCGCATCGGCCATCACCTCGGTCACCGCTTCCAGCAGCCGCCGCACCGCGGGCCGCGTCAACGTTTCCGTCGGACGCGCCCAGTGCATCTTGGCCCGCCACAGCGCCTCATCGGCGTAGATGTTGCCGATGCCGGAGACCAGCGACTGGTCCAGCAGCGCCCGCTTCACACCGGTGCGCCGCGACCGCATCTTCGCCACGACCGCTTCGGAGTCGAAAACCTTCTCCAGCGGATCCGGCGCGATGTGCGCCACCGGCGTCGGCAGCGCCACGCCGCCCACGTCGACCAGGTCGGCCAAGCTCAACCCGCCGAACGTGCGCTGATCCACGAACCGCAGCTCCGGGCCGCCGTCGGTGAACCGGAACCGCACCCGCAGATGCTTCTCGTCCGCGGCGCCCTGCGGCTGCACCAGCAGTTGGCCGCTCATGCCCAGATGGGTCAACAACGCCTCGCCGGGCACCGCACCGTCTGCGGTGCCGACGAACTCGGTCGACTGGGTGCGCCCGGCCAGATCGTCCTGCGCGGGCAGGTCGTCGCCGAGCTCCAGCCACAGGTACTTGCCGCGGCGCTGCGCCGACCACACCGTGCGACCGGCCAGCCGCCCCGCGAAATCTTGCGGACCGGGCACGTGCCTGCGCACCGCACGCTGGTGCAGGACTTCCACCGTGGACAACGTGCGGCCCGCGACGTGTTCGGCCACGCCGCGCCGGACGACCTCGACCTCGGGCAATTCGGGCAACGCGCGCACCTCTCCACCGCAATCGGCCCCGCGGGGCCGCGAGCCGGGCGAGCGCCCGGCCGGATCACCGCGACGAGTCCCCGCTGGCGGCCTGGTCCTGCTCAGCGCCCGCGTCGTGGTCCTGCCCGGCGGGCGCATCGGACTCGGCAGGCGCATCCTGCCCGGCGGGCGCGGCCTGCTCGTCGGACCGCTCGGAGAGCCAGCGCCAAGCCGCCTGGGCGGCCTTCTGCTCGGCTTCCTTCTTCGTGCGCCCGTCACCCTCACCGAGGGTGTCGCCCGCGACGGAGACGAAGGCGTTGAACTCCTTGCGGTGGTCCGGCCCGTGCTCCTCGACCCGGTACTCCGGCACGCCGCGCCCGGTGGCGGCGGTGAGCTCCTGCAGGCTGGTCTTCCAATCCAGCCCGGCACCGCGCTGCGGCGCCTCGTTCAGCAGCGGCTCGAACAGCTTGTAGATCATCCCGCGCGCCACGTCGATGCCGTGCTGCAGGTACACCGCGCCGAGCACGGCCTCCAAGCCGTCGGCGAGGATGCTCGCCTTGTCCCGGCCGCCGGTGAGCTCCTCACCACGGCCCAGCAGCAAGTACTCGCCCAGACCGCCGTCGCCGAGCCCGCGGGCCACGCCCGCCAGCGCGTTCATGTTCACCAGGCTCGCGCGCAGCTTCGCCAGCTGCCCCTCCGGCAGGTCCGGGTGCTCCCGGTACAGCCGGTCGGTGATGACCAGCCCGAGCACCGCGTCGCCGAGGAACTCCAGCCGCTCGTTCGGCGGCAGCCCACCGTTCTCGTAGGCGTAGGAGCGGTGCGTCAGGGCAAGCGTGAGCAGCTCGGCGTCGAGCTCGACGCCGAGCGCTGCCAACAACGGGGTCCGGTCCGCGTCCGCGACGCGGTTCCGGGATTGCTTTCCCCCCACTCCGCGACCCGCGGCGTCAGGCGGGCGCGACGACCTGGCGGCCGCCGTACTGTCCGCAGGACGGGCAGACCACGTGCGGCAGCTTCTGCTCCCGGCAGGACCGGTTGGAGCACTGCACCAGGTTCGGAGCGGAAGCCTTCCACTGCGACCGGCGGTGCCGGGTGTTGGAGCGGGACATCTTGCGCTTGGGGACGGCCACGACTAGTTCTCCTCTTCGATTCCGCCGAACCGCTCACGCAGCGCGGCCCAGCGAGGGTCAATCGTCTCATGGGTGTGATCGGAGTCGAGCTCGGCCCACTTGGCCCCGCACCCGGCGCACAACCCCTGGCAGTCTTCCGCGCAGACCGGGGAGCTGGGCATCGCCAGCAGCATCGCGTCGCGCACCGCGGGCTGCAGGTCGATGAGCTCGTCCTGCACCCGGCTGACCTCGTCCTCGTCGGTCGTGCTGTCGGTGGTGCTGTCCGGGTAGGCGTACAGCTCGCGCAGCTCGATCTCGATCTCGTCGGCGACCGGGTCCAGGCAGCGCGCGCACTCACCGGCCAGCTCGGCGGACGCGGTGCCGGAGACCAGCACGCCCTCCACCACCGACTCGGCCAGCAGGTCCAGCCGGACCGGCTCCCCCTCGGCCACCCCGATCAGATCCAGGCCGAACCCGGCAGGTACCGGTGCACTGCGGGTGTACTGGCGGCTGCTGCCCGCGCGGTGCCCGATCTCGCGGGTGTCGAGCACCCACGGACCGACCTGGGCGGTGCGTGCGGCATCACGGTTCTCGGACATCACTGAATCTCGTTGCGGCGAAGGGTCCCAGCTGGTGCTGGGTTCCGGCGGTGTGCTGGCCTGGTGCGGACGTCCCGGGCACCGGCGAGCGCCGGTGGTGCGGGAATCCCGATCGGAACCGGACTCCGCGACTCCCGGAGCTCGGACGCGGATATCTGGAACGCGGACGCCTGCGACCCGGGCGGTCCGTGCCTCGGATCTCCGGAAGCAGGGCATCCGGAAACCGAGATATCCAGAAACCGGGACATCCGGAAACCGGAGCATCCGGAACCCGGACCCCGGACAACGGGCGAATCCCGCACGGCCAGTAGCTCCAGCCTACGCCACCGCCGCGACCACCTGGAATCGCCCCACCCGCGCGGTCAGCTCTCGGGGTCCTGCCCGTTGGTCGCGACGGCCGAGCGGGCGTCCTCGTAGTCGAACGGCACGCCAACCGGGCTGCGCAGCTGCTGGCGTCCGCGCCCGACCGTGCGCAGCGTGCGGCTGAGCAGGTCCTCGAAGTCGGCCAGCCGGGAGTCCACGTAGGCATCGCAGTCGCTGCGCAGCCGCTCGGCGTCCTCGTTGGCGCTTTCCACGATGCGGTGCGCCTCGCTGTGCGCGGCCTGGGCGACCTCGGTGTCGGCGACCAGCCGGGACTGCTCGGTGCGGCCCTCGTGCACGGACTGCTCGTAGGCGGCCCGCCCGGCCTGCACCATCCGGTCGGCCTCGGACTGGGCGCGGCTGACGTGGTCCTCGTACTCGCGGCGGCCGGCGGTCACCGACTCCTCGGCCTCCGCGCGCGCGTCGGCGATCATCTGGTCGGCCCGGTCGCGGGCGTCGGAGAGGATCTGCTCCGCCTCGGAGCGCGCCGAGGACAGCGTGCGGTCGGCCTCCGTGCGGGCATCGCCGATCGCCTTGCCGGACTGCGCCTCGGCCTTGGACACCACGTCGTCGCGGTGGTCCAGCACGTCCTGCGCGTCGTCGAACTCCTGCGGCAGCGCGTCGCGCACGTCGTCGAGCAGTTCCAGCACGTCGCCGCGGGGCACCACGCAGCCCGACGTCATCGGAACGCCGCGCGCCTCCTCGACGATCGTCACGAGCTCGTCGAGCGCCTCGAAAACCCGGTACACCTCGATCTCCCTGCCGTCGTAGCCGTCCGGAGCGCAAAGCATGACACCAGACCCCGGCCCCGGCGATCACGGGTCGGCCGATCTCCAGTGTGCCGTGACCGGCGGCGGGCGGGGCGCAACTACGCCGCGCGTGTCCCGTTTCACCTGACCGCGGAAGCGGCTGCCGCCGATCGGGTGATCGACATCTCGCGGTGCGAACAGACCGGCACCCGCCGCGCAGCGCGACGGGTGCCGGGGAACGAGCGGATCAGGCGTTGATGTCGGTGATGGAGAACGTCTCGTAGTGGTCCTCGGTGTAGAAGTACTCGCCGCCGTCGCCGACCACGAAGCGCCGCGCCCCGCGGTCGTCGCTGCCCGGCGTTTCCACCGTGTACTCCTTGTAGTAGCCGTCGGCGCAGTCCGGCAGGATCCCTTCGCGGTTGCTGAAGGTCTGGCCGTCCTGCGGGTACGGGAACGGGCCGCCCTGCTTGATCAGGTTGACCGTGTCGGTGGCTTCCGGCGGCAGTTCGGAGAGCTTGACCGGGGCGAACTCGCCGGTTTCGCCGCACGGCGCCTGCTGCACCTGGACCGGGGCCGCGGGCGCGGGGGCGGTGGCGACCGCGGCGCTGGAGAAGCCGAACAGGCCCGCCATCGCGAGCAGTCCGGCAAGAACGACCTTGATGGCTCTGGACGAGATGCTCATGCGCCGGACGCTAGCCCCGCCGCCCGGCCGCACCGGGCGGTTTGGCGGGAACCCGAAGCCTGCTGCACCCGGAGTTCACCCGGCAGTGGCTCCAGGTCGTTCCCGGTACATCTCCCGTTCCCGATGCGGGAAGCCGCGGGACCGATCGCCCGAGCGGACCTCAGCCGTCCTCGGCCGCGCGTTCGGCGACGCGCTTCACCAGGCGCTGCTCGATCTTCGGCGGGACCAGGCTGGAAACGTCCCCGCCGTAGGTCGCGACCTCCTTGACCAGCGAGCTGGCCAGGAAGCTGTAGAGCGGATTGGTGGACATGAACAGCGTCTCCACCCCGGAGAGCCGCTGGTTCATCTGCGCCATCTGCAGCTCGTAGTCGAAGTCGCTGACCGCGCGCAGGCCCTTCACGATCGCGCCGATGCCGTTGTTGCGGCAGTAGTCCACCAGCAGGCCGTGCCAGGAGTCGATGCGCACGTTCGGCCACGGCTCGGTGACCTCGCGCAGCATCTCGATGCGTTCGTCGACGCCGAACAGGCTGCGCTTGCTCTTGTTCACCAGCACCGCGATGACGACCTCGTCGAACAGCCCGGAAGACCGCTCGATGATGTCGAGATGGCCGTTGGTAACAGGGTCGTAGGAGCCCGGACACACGGCACGCCTCATGAGCGCCGACGTTAGCACCGGCCCGGGTGCCCATCAGGCGTCGCGTGGCGTGCGTCACCGATCACGCGGGTTCGTTGCCCGCCCAGTGCACGACGGTGTCGCCGTAGCGGCGGCTGCGGATGGCCGCCAGTGGTTCCGGCCAGCTCGGATCTCCGTTGCGCACCGCCTGTTCCAGCACCACGACCGCGCCCGGCGCGAGCCGGCCGCCTGCCGCCAGCGCGCGCAGCGCCGAGTCCAACTTGGACGGGTCGAGGTCGTAGGGCGGGTCGGCGAACACCACGTCGAACGGTCCGGCAGGCGGCGCTCCCAGCGCAGTATCGGCCTGCCCAGTATCGGCCTGCCCAGTGTCGGCCAGCGCCGTCTCGGCCTTGGCCTGCTCGATCCGGATCTGCCGGAAACCGAGGGAGCCGGCGTTGCGGCGGACGATCTGCGCGGCGCGCCGGTCGGCCTCTACGAACGTGGCGTGCGCGGCTCCGCGGGAAAGGGCTTCCAGCCCGAGCGCACCGGAGCCCGCGTAGAGGTCGAGCACCCGCGCGCCGTCCAGCTCCACGCTCGCTTCCAGCGCGCTGAACACGGCTTCCCGGACTCGTTCGGACGTCGGGCGGGTACCGCGCGGGGGCACTTCGATGCGGCGTCCGCCCGCGCTGCCGGCCACGATCCGAGTCACGGGGTCATCTTCGCGCACAGTCGCGGGGGCGCGGGTGCGGGGGACTCCCGCCTCGCCCCGGTTCGAGACGGCAGGAGGAGCGGGCCGCGTGGTCGTCGACGGCTGCGGCGCGGCGGGGAAAGCAGC
>NZ_JAFRFW010001045.1:0-7534 GCF_017434145.1 Saccharopolyspora sp.
GCCCGCGCTGCTGCCGGACGGCACGGTGGCTCCCGAGTCGCTGTCCGAGATCTTGGACAACCTGCCTGCGGAACGGCTCACCCGCGAACGCGCCGCCGTCGCGGGCCGCACCGAGCAGCCGGACCCGCACGCGCTCACCACGCCGGAACGGCGCGGCAAGCACGAGAAGCCCGAGTCCGCACCGGACACCGCGGAACCCGGGCAGCGCAACGGAACCCGGTCCGGCGACGAGGGCAACGGCAACGGGGACAACGGCAACAACGGGCGGTCCGAGTCCGGGCACGCCGCACCCGAGGAGGTCCGGCAGTGACCCCGACCTACTACCTGTTGCTGTCCGCGCTGCTGTTCAGCATCGGCGCCGTCGGCGTGCTGGTGCGGCGCAACGCGATCGTCGTGTTCATGTGCGTGGAGCTGATGCTCAACGCGGTCAACCTCACGCTGGTGACCTTCGCCCGGATCGAGGGCTCGGTGCACGGGCAGGTGATGGCGTTCTTCGTGATGGTCGTCGCCGCAGCCGAGGTCGTGGTGGGGCTGGCGATCATCATGTCGATCTTCCGCACCCGCCGGTCGGCCTCGGTCGACGACGCGAACCTGCTCAAGTACTGACCGCGCTCATCGAGGGAGACCTGGCGTGACGACGACGTTTCCGGCTGTCGGTCTTGAGCTGGCAGGCCCCGAGCTGGCAGGTCCCGGCTCGGCCGTGCAGGCCGCGCAGGGCGCCATCCAGGGCAACGCCTGGCTGCTGATCGCGCTGCCGCTGCTCGGCGCGGCGGTGCTGCTGCTGGCCGGGCGGCGCGCCAACGGGTGGGGGCACCTGCTCGGCTGCGCCACCGTGATCGCGGCCTTCGCCTACGGGGTGCTGCTGTTCACCTCCATCTCCGGTGACGTGGCCCCGGTGCGCGAGCTGCACCTGTTCTCGTGGATCCCGGTGAACGCGCTGCAGGTGGACTTCGGCCTGCGGCTGGATCCGCTGTCGATGGTGTTCGTGCTGCTGATCACCGGAGTGGGCGCGCTGATCCACCTCTACTCGGTCGGCTACATGGCGCACGACCAGCAGGGGCGCGAGGGCCGGGACAACTCCGAGCGGCGGCGGTTCTTCGGCTACCTGAACCTGTTCGTGGCCGCGATGCTGATCCTGGTGCTGGGCAACAGCTTCGTGACGCTCTACCTCGGCTGGGAGGGCGTCGGGCTGGCGTCCTACCTGCTGATCGGGTTCTGGCAGCACCGGCCGTCGGCGGCCGCGGCGGCGACCAAGGCGTTCGTGATGAACCGCGTCGGCGACGTCGGCCTGGCGCTGGCGATCTTCCTGCTGTTCGCGAAGCTCGGCACCACGCAGTACACCGAGGTCTTCGCCCGCGCGGACGAGCTCACGCCGGGCGTGCTGCTGGCGATCACGCTGTTGCTGCTGCTGGGCGCGTGCGGCAAGTCCGGTCAGGTGCCGTTGCAGGCGTGGCTGCCGGACGCGATGGAAGGCCCGACGCCGGTGTCCGCGCTGATCCACGCGGCCACCATGGTCACCGCGGGCGTGTACCTGATCGCGCGCGCCAACCCGCTGTTCACGCTCTCGCCGGACGGGCGGCTGGTGGTCACCGTCATCGGCGCGGTGACGCTGCTGGTCGGGTGCGTGATCGGCTGCGCTTACGACGACATCAAGAAGGTCCTCGCGTACTCCACGGTGAGCCAGATCGGCTACATGATCCTCGCCGTCGGGCTCGGCCCGGCCGGGTACGCGCTCGGGATCATGCACCTGCTCACGCACGGGTTCTTCAAGGCCGGGCTGTTCCTCGGCGCCGGCTCGGTGATGCACGCGATGCGCGACGAGGTCGACATGCGCAAGTTCGGCGGGCTGGCCAAGCACCTGCCGATCACCTTCGCCACCTTCGGGCTCGGCTACCTGGCGCTGATCGGGTTCCCGTTCCTGTCCGGCTACTACTCCAAGGACGCGATCATCGAGGCCGCGTTCGGCCAAGAAGGCTGGCACGGCTGGGTGTTCGGCGGGGCGGCCCTGCTGGGCGCGGCGCTGACCGCGTTCTACATGACGCGGCTGATGCTGCTGACGTTCTTCGGCGAGAAGCGCTGGGAGAACCTGAAGTCCGCGGACGGTCAGGAATTCCACCCGCACGAATCCCCGCCGATCATGACCGGCCCGATGATCGTGCTGGCGATCGGTTCGATCGGCGCGGGCGCGTTCTTCGCGGTCGGCGACCGGCTCGTCACGTTCCTCGCGCCGTCGCTCGGTGAACTCCAGGAAGCGCACGGCGGGGCGCTGCCGCACTCGGTGATCCCGGTGCTGACCGTCGCGCTGTCCGCCGCCGGTGTGCTCGTCGCCTGGCTGGCCGTCGGGCGCAAGCAGGTGCCGGTCACCCGCCCGCAGCGGGTGTCGCCGGTGGTGCGGGCCGCGCGGGCCGACCTGGGCGGGAACCGGCTCAACGACCTCGTCGCGGTGAAACCGGCGTTCGGGCTCACCCGCGGTCTGGTCGCGTTCGACGACAAGGCCGTCGACGGCGCGGTGAACGGCCTGGCCGGTGCGCTGCAGGGCGGCTCCGGCTGGATGCGGCGCTGGCAGACCGGCTTCGTGCGCTCGTACGCGCTGTCGATGCTCTGCGGCGGCGTGATCCTGATCGCCGCGCTGATGGCGGTGGGGACGCCATGATCGCCGAGCGCCTTCTCGCGGTTCCCTCCGGAGAACTGCCCGTCATCGAGGCATCGAGGGAGGAGACCCGATGACCCTGCTCCTCGCGTTGATCCTGCTACCGCTGGCCGGGGCCGTGGCGGTGGGGCTGCTGCGGCACAACGCACCGGCCGCGAAGTGGACCGCGCTGGCGGTCTCGCTGGCCGAGTTCGTGCTCGCCGCGGGCGCCTGGTTCGCCTACGACCCGGCCGGGCCGCGGCTGCAGCTGGCCTCCTCGGTGGAGTGGATCCCGGCCTTCGACATCCGGCTGTCGTTCGCCGTGGACGGCATCGCGCTGGTGATGGTCGCGGTGATCGCGCTGCTGATGCCGCTGGTGCTCGGTTTCAGCTGGGGCGAGCGGCTGCCCGCGGGCCGCAGCCACGGCGGGTTCTTCGCGCTGCTGCTGGTGGAGCAGGCGCTGACGGTGGCGGTGTTCGCCGCGACCGACGTGTTCCTGTTCTACGTGCTGTTTGAGATCATGCTGATCCCGATGTACTTCCTGATCGGGGGGTACGGCGGCGAGCGCGGCAAGTACGCGGCTGTGAAGTTCTTCCTGTACTCGTTCCTCGGCGGCCTGATCATGCTGGGCTCCGCCATCGGCGCCTACGCCTACGCCGCGCAGGCCACCGGCCAGGGAACGTTCGACTGGGCCGCGCTGGTGCCGATCCTGGCGGACGCGCCGCTGAGCGTGCAGGTGTGGATCTTCCTCGGCTTCTTCACCGCGTTCGCGATCAAGGCGCCGCTGGTGCCGCTGCACACCTGGCTGCCGGACGCGGCGCAGCAGGCGCCGATCGGCGTCGCGGTGATCGTCGTCGGCGTGCTGGACAAGGTCGGCACGTTCGGCTTCCTGCGCTACAGCCTGCCGCTGACGCCGGAGGCCTCTCGGGTGCTGGCGCCGCTGGTGCTGGTGCTGGCGGTGCTCGGGGTGCTGTACGGCTCGCTGCAGGCGTTCGGGCAGACCGATCTCAAGCGGTTCATCGCCTACGTGTCCATCGCGCACTTCGGGTTCATCGCGCTGGGGATCTTCGCCTACACCTCGCAGGCGCAGGTCGGCGCGGTCTCGTACATGATCAACCACAGCATCGCGACCGGCCTGCTGATCCTGGTCATCGGCATGATCATCGCGCGCGGCGGGTCCACCCGGATCGCCGACTACGGCGGCATGTCCAAGGTCACGCCGCTGCTGGCGGGCACGCTGCTGATCGCCGGGCTGAGCACGTTGTCGCTGCCCGGCACGAACTCGTTCATCAGCGAGTTCCTGGTGCTGCTGGGCGCCTTCCCGACCAGGCCCGTCTACACGGTGCTGGCCACGGTCGGCATGGTGCTCGCCGCCGTCTACGTGCTGTGGCTCTACCAGCGGATCATGCAAGGCCCGGTGCGCGGCGACGCGCTGCTCGGCACCGCGGGCGGGCCGGGCGCGGTCACGGACCCGAACAAGACCGGCGCGCATCGGGCGCGGGTCACCGACCTCAAACCGCGCGAGATCGCCGTGCTCACTCCGCTGATCGTGCTGGTGCTGGCGCTGGGCTTCTACCCGAAGCCGGTGCTGGAGGTGATCTCGCCCGCGGTCGGGGCGACCATGAGCGATGTCGGCGCGTCCGACCCCGTGACCTCGCAGGGAGGGAACTGAAGTGGGTGCCACTGACCAGGTCGCGGTCCTCGCGCAGCAGCAGATCAAGCCCCCGCCGATCGACTACGCGGCGATCACGCCGGTGCTGATCGTGCTCGGCGCCGCCTGCGTCGGCGTGCTCGTCGAAGCCTTCGTGCCGCGGCGCGGCCGCTGGAGCAGCCAGGTCGCGCTGAGCCTGCTGTCGCTGATCGCCGCCGGGATCGCGCTCGGCGTCTTCGCCGGCGGCAGCAGCACCACCGGCCTGACCACGCTGTCCGACTCGATCGCCGTGGACCCGCCGACGCTGTTCCTGTGGGGCACGCTGCTGGGCCTGGGGCTGGCGGCGCTCCTGCTGATCGCGGACCGCTCGGTGGAACCGGGCGGCGCGTTCGTCGCGGAGGCCGCGGCGCCCAAACCCGGGCCCGGCGCCGAGCGCGCTCCCACCGCCGGGATGCGCACCGAGGTGTTCCCGCTCGCCCTGTTCTCGCTGGGCGGGATGATGGTGTTCTGCGCGGCGAACGACCTGCTCACGATGTTCATCGCGCTCGAGGTGCTGAGCCTGCCGCTGTACCTGATGTGCGGGCTGGCCAAGCGGCGCAGGCTGCTGTCGCAGGAAGCCGCGGTGAAGTACTTCCTGCTCGGCGCGTTCGCGTCCGCGTTCTTCCTGTACGGGCTGGCGCTGCTGTACGGCTACGCCGGTTCGGTGCGGCTCGCGGCGATCGCCGAGGCCACCGCGGGTACCGACCGCTCGGACACGCTGTTGTTCGCCGGGCTGGGCCTGCTGGTGGTGGGCCTGCTGTTCAAGGGCTCGGTCGGCCCGTTCCACACCTGGACGCCGGACGTCTACCACGGTGCGCCGACCGCGGTCACCGGATTCATGGCCGCGTGCACGAAGGTCGCCGCGTTCGGCGGGATCCTGCGGGTGCTGCAGGTCGCGTTCCAGGCTTCGAGCTGGGAGTGGCGCGGCGTGCTGTGGGCCGTGGCGATCGTCTCGATGGTGATCGGCGTGGTGCTCGGCCTGACCCAGAGCGACATCAAGCGCATGATCGCGTACTCGTCCATCGCGCACGCGGGGTTCCTGCTGATCGGGGCGATCGCGCTCACCGACCGCGGGCTGTCCAGCACGATGTTCTACCTGCTGGCCTACGGCTTCACCACGATCGCGGTGTTCGGCGTGATCAGCCTCGTGCGCACGGCGGATGGTGAGGCTACTCACCTTTCCGACTGGGCCGGGCTGGCGAAGCGGTCGCCGCTGCTGGCGGCGGTGTTCACGTTCCTGCTGTTCGCGCTGGCCGGGATTCCGCTGACGAGCGGTTTCGTCGGGAAATTCGTCGTTTTCGAGGCCGCGTTCGCGGACGGCATGGCGCCGCTGGGGGTGGTGGCCCTGGTGGCCAGTGCGGTTGCGGCGTTCTTCTACCTTCGTGTCATCGTGCTGATGTACTTCAGCGAACCGGCCGCGGACGGGCCCACCGTGAGCGTGCCGGGAGCGTTCACGACCGCGGCGATCACGCTGGGCGTGGTCGTGACGCTGTTGCTGGGCGTGCTGCCGACGGTGGCCCTGGACTGGGCCGGTGTGGGTGGTTTCGTGTCGTAGAGTGCCCGCCCGTAGGGCGTTTCGGTGGGGGAACGAAGGCGACGGTGACGTGAGCAGCCCATCTGGTGATCCGATCAGGGACGTGTCGCGGGCGGCCCAGGCGGCGGCGAGCGGCTTCGACATCGCCGATCCGGCGCTGGCGGAGTCCGTCTCGGCGGGCATGGACCGCGTCGAAGCCTTGCTGCACGACTCGGTGCGCAGCGATTTCGACTTCGCCACCCGCACTTCGCTGCACCTGGTGGACGCGGGCGGCAAGCGGTTCCGCCCGCTGTTCACGCTGCTGGCCGCGCACTTCGCCGACCCGGCGCCGGACGCGGTGATCACCTCGGCGACGGTGATCGAGATGGTGCACCTGTCCACGCTCTACCACGACGACGTGATGGACGAGGCCACCATGCGCCGCGGCGCCACCAGCGCGAACGTGCGCTGGGACAACTCGGTGGCGATCCTGACCGGCGACTTCCTGATGGCGCACGCTTCGCGGCTGGTGGCCGACCTCGGCCCTGACGCGGTGCGCCAGATCGCGATCACGTTCGAGGCGCTGGTCACCGGCCAGATGCGGGAGACCGTGGGTGCCCGCGAAGACGACGATCCGGTGCAGCACTACCTGCAGGTGATCTACGAGAAGACCGGTTCGCTGATCGCCACGGCGGGCCGGTTCGGCGGCAACGCCTCGGGGGCGCCGCCCGCGCACGTCGCGGCGCTGGAGGAGTTCGGCAAGCTCATCGGGATCGCGTTCCAGATCTCCGACGACGTGATCGACATCGCCTCGCCCGCGACGGACTCCGGCAAGACCCCGGGCACCGACCTGCGGGAAGGCGTGCGGACGCTGCCGATGCTGTACGCGCTCAGCGCCGCGGACACCGATCCGCGGCTGCGGGAACTGCTGGCCGAGCCGTTGACCGCGGACGCCGACGTAGCCGAGGCGTTGAAGCTGCTGCGCGAATCCAGTGGCCTGGAGAGCGCGCGGGAGACGCTGGACGATTACGCCGAGCAGGCGCAGCGGGTGCTCAGCGCCCTGCCGGACTGCCCGGCCAGGGAGGCGTTGACGGCGCTCGTGCACTACGTCGTGGCCCGCACCCGATGAACCGCTGAACGCATCCCCCGATCGTGAATTCGGGTGCCCGCCGGGACGCCTGGGTACAGGCCGCTGGCTCGGGGACGTAGCCTGGCTGGGCTCAGTGCCCCTAGGTGGCCTTTGAGGAGGGACGTCGCCGGTGGTGTGGCTGTTTACGCAGGTGTGGCTTTGGAGCATAGCCGGGTTCCTGCTCGGATCGTTGATCACCTGGTTGCTGTTCGCCTGGCCCGCGCGCCGCAGGCTGCGTGCGGTGGCGCGGGACTACGACGACTACGTGGCCGCCACCGAGGCGCGCCGGGAACGCCAGGTGTGGCGGTCGCACGAACCGTCCGCGCCGCTCGACGAAACCGCGGTGGCCGAGCCGGTGCCGGGACCCGCCGAGGAGGAACGGTTCGACCCGGGCCGCGTGTGGGCTTCGCCGGAGGGCACCGCGCGGTTGCCGATCGCGGAAGCGGACGAGCCCGCTGCGCCGGACGACCGTGCCGCGGTGTCGGTGCGCGCGGGCGGCGGCTCGCAGGTCGCCGACTTGGTGCTCGACGACTACGCCGAGCCCGGCAGGGCGGCTGACGCCGAACAGCCGGA
>NZ_JAFRFW010001046.1:0-1763 GCF_017434145.1 Saccharopolyspora sp.
CGCGCTGGCGCGGGTGGTGCTGGCGGATCCGCACACGCTGGTGCTCGACGAGGCGACTTCGCTGCTGGACGGGGACAGCTCGCGGGACGTCGAACGGTCGTTGTCGACGTTGCTGGCCGGGCGCACGGTGATCGCCATCGCGCACCGGTTGCACGCCGCGCGCAACGCCGATCGGGTCGCGGTGCTGGTGGACGGGAGGATCGTCGAGCTCGGCACGCACGCCGAGCTGCTCGCGGCCGGTGGTTCCTACGCCGAGCTGCACGCCGCCTCCGGTGCTGCGGAGTGATCGCGGCGCGAGCTGCGCACTCCCGAACGATCGCTGCGCAGCGAAGGCCCGTAGACCTGATGTGACCGGGCACTCCAGCAGTTCGCGGTCGAGCACCCGGGGAATTTTGGTACGGTCGTGCCAGTAATTCTCCTAGGGAGGTGCGCACATGGCCTGGGTGGTCCTGATGATCTCCGGCGTGCTGGAGGCGGGCTGGGCGATCTCGCTGAAGCTCTCCGACGGGTTCAGCAAGCTGTGGCCGTCGGTGTCGTTCCTGGTGCTCGCGACGGCGAGCTTCGCCGGGCTGGCGTGGGCGATGCGCGAACTGCCCGCCGGACCGGCGTACGCGGTGTGGACCGGCATCGGGGCCGCGCTCACCGCTGCGATCGGGATGGTGTTCCTCGGCGACGGCGTGTCCGTGCTCAAGATCGTTTCGCTGGTGCTGATCGTGGGCGGTGTGATCGGGCTGAACCTCGCGGGCGCGCACTGATGCGCTACATCGGCGCGTTCCCGGCCGGCCGCGGCGCTCCCGCGCGAGGGGGCGGCACCGGGCGACACCGGATGCCTAGGATTCCGACATGATGGCAGCCAGCACCCCGAAAGGCGAACGGCGACGGCAAGCGCTGGTCGCAGCCGCGTCCGAGCTGCTGTCCGAGGGCGGTTTCGAGGCGGTGCGGCACCGCGCCGTGGCCGACCGCGCCGGGCTGCCGCTGGCGTCCACGACGTACTACTTCTCCTCGCTGGACGACCTGGTCGCGGCCGCGGTGGAGCACGAGGGGCGTGCCGAGCTGGCCACCGGCCGCGCCCGGCTGGCCGAACTCACCGACGAGCCGCACAGCACGGCCGCCGTGATCGGATTGCTGCTGGACATGCTGCTGGGCAGCGACTCCCGCGACGGCGGGGCGGAAACGGTGCTGCTGCGCTACGAGCGGCTGGTGGGCTCGCCGCGGCGGCCGTACCTGGCGCCGCTGATGCGCGAGCTGTCGGCGGAACTGCACGGCCTGCTGGCGGAGATCCTGCAGCGCTGCGGGATGCCGGTCGGGCGGGACCGGCTGCTGGAGCTGATCGCGCTGGTCGACGGCGCCGTGTTGAACGCGCTGATCGAAAGCGATCCTGATCCGCGCGGCGCCGCCTACCGGATGCTGCACGCCCAGCTCGCGTGACCGGCCCGCTCGCCCGCACCGAAGAATCCGAGTGAACGGACTGTTCGTCCAATCTAGTGGGACGAAAGTTCCGTTCACTCCGAACGCATCCCCCTGATCGCGTAGCGCGCGGGCGCGTCGGCCGGGGAATCAGAAGCGCGGCGCGAGGCCTTCGGCGATCGCCGAGATGCGGTCGGCGTACGGCGCCTGGGAAGCGCCGACCGGTTCGCTCAGCACCGTCACCGTGCCGCCGCTGCGCGTGGGCAGCTGCGTGATCGCCGTGCCCTTCGGCCGGTCTTCGGCCGCGTTCGCCGACCCGGGCGGCGTCACCAACACGGCGACCTTCCCGTTGGCCG
>NZ_JAFRFW010000110.1:0-11944 GCF_017434145.1 Saccharopolyspora sp.
CGGGACAGCGCGGCGGCGCTGGACTGCCTCGCCGGTCCCGACCCCGCGGGCCCGTTCGCGGCGGCGGCGCCGGAGCGCAGCTTCGCCGAGGAGGTCGCGCGGGAGCCTGCGCCCCTGCGGATCGGCTTCAGCGCCGCCTCGGCGCTGGGTGATCCGCATCCGGAAGCGGTCCGGGCGATGACCGACGCGGCGGAACTGCTCACCTCCCTGGGCCACCACGTCGAAGAAGTCCCGCCGCCGGTGGACCTCTCCGCACTCGCCGTGGACTTCCTGCAGGCGTGGTCGGTGCGGCTGGCCGCAGCGCTCGACGAAGCCGCCCGCCACGCGCCGCGCAGCTCCTTCGAGCTGGACACCCGGCTGCTCGCCGCGGCGGGCCGCAGCACCGGCGCTGCGCAGTACGTGTCCACATTGGATCGCTGGCACCAGCACACCCGGCGGCTGGCGGAGTTCCACCAGCACCACGACCTGCTGTTGACGCCCAGCCTGGCCGGTCCGCCGCTGCGCATCGGCGAGCTGGACACCCCGAAGGCGTTGCAGGTCCTCGGCAGAGCCGCGCTGGCGATGCGGGGCGGCGGACTGCTGCGCCGCTCCGGCGTGGTCGACCGGGTCGCGCGCGGCAACCTGCGGCACGTCCCCTACACCCAGCTGGCCAACATCACCGGCCGCCCGGCGATGTCCGTCCCGCTGCACTGGACGCCCGAGGGCTTGCCGCTCGGCGTGCAGTTCGTCGCCCCGCTCGCAGGCGAAGGAACGCTGTTCCGGCTGGCCGCGCAGCTCGAACGGGCAAGGCCCTGGGCTCATCACGAACCTCCGCTGTCCGCCGGGAGCGACTGACCCGGCGGTGCGGCGCTCCCGGTCGCGGTAGCGACGACCGCCGCGGCCGGGATGCGCAGCTAGCTTCGCCGCCGATTCCCACTCGCCCTGCGGGATGCACCGCCCTGGCAGGGCGGCACCTGCTGGTCCGGGGAACCCCTTGCCTCGCCCGCGGTATGTGTTACGTTTGGTAACAGGTTACCGCTGGTAACGGTAATGGGTGTCACGCGACCTCTCGAGGAGTACCCATGAGCAGCAACATCACCGGCACGGACACGCGACCGGCGCAGTCCGAAGACCACGATGCCGCGCCCGCGGACGCCGAGCGGGACAGCACCGCGCGCCGGTTGCTGGACTCCTCGGAGCAGCTCTCGTACGACCCCGCCCAGGAAGTCGACTGGGAAACCCCGCTGGACACCGATTTCCACGGCGCCAGCCCGGAGTGGAGCACGCTGTACGGGACGTCCTACTGGGACGAGCTGACCCCGGCCCAGCAGCGCGAGCTGACCCGCCAGGAAGCCGCATCGGTGGCCAGCACCGGGATCTGGTTCGAGATGATCCTGCAGCAGATGATGCTGCGGGACTTCTACGCGAAGGACCCGACCGACCCGGCGTTCCAGTGGGCGCTGACCGAGATCGCCGACGAGTGCAGGCACTCGATCATGTTCGCCCGCGGTGCGGCGAAGCTGGGCGCACCCGCGTACCGGCCGAAGCGCTCGGTGGTCGAACTCGGCCGCGTGTTCAAGACGCTGGCCGGAGGTGAAGCCGCCTACGCCGCGATCCTGGTCGCCGAGGAGGTCCTCGACGTCATGCAGCGCGACTGGATGCGCGACCAGCGGGTGGTCCCGTTCGTGCGGACCATCAACAACATCCACGTGGTCGAGGAATCGCGGCACATGAAGTTCGCCCGCGAGGAGACCAAGGAGCGGCTCAAGTCCGCCGGGTGGCTGCGGCGGCAGATCAACGCCGTGGTGGTGGCCGGTTCCGCCTACTTCATCGTCACCAGCATGGTCAACGACGAGGTCTACGCCAACGCCGGGCTGGATCCCGTGCGCGCCAAGCGCGAGGCGAAGGCCAACCAGCAGCACAAGTCGATGCTGCGCTCCAGCTGCTCCGGGCTGATGGAGTTCCTGCACTCGGCCGGGCTGCTCACCAAGCCCGCCACCTGGTTCTACAAGCGCGCCAGCCTGCTCTGAGCCGCGGCTCGGCAGAGCCGGACGTCGAGCCTGCTGCGGGAGCGAGCGGCCCGCTTTCGCCACCTGACCACCTGCCCGACCGGACTCGAAGACAGGCATTGCACCGATGGCCTTCGCGATCACCCAGACCTGCTGCAACGACGCCTCCTGCGTGAAGGTGTGCCCGGTCAACTGCATCCACCCGACGCCGGACGAACCGGACTTCGGCAGCACCGAGATGCTCTACATCGACCCGGCCACCTGCATCGACTGCGGGGCGTGCGCCGATGCCTGCCCGGTGGAGGCGATCTTCCCGGTGGACCGGCTCACCGGGCCGCTGAAGGCGTACGCCGAAGTCAACGCGGACTACTTCGCGGACAACTCACCGGTGGCGGAGGCTCCGGGACCGGGCGCGGCGGAAGCTCCGGCCGCAGCAGCGGATACGCAGCCCTCGCCGAACTTCCACTCCTGGCAGCAACCGGTCTTCGACCGCAACATCCCCAGCGACCTCGCGCCGCTGGATGTCGCCGTGGTCGGGACCGGGCCCGCGGGGATGTACGCCGTCGAGGACCTGCTGCTGCACACCAACGCCAAGGTCACGCTGATCGACCGGCTGCCGGTCGCCGGGGGCCTGCTGCGCTACGGCGTGGCTCCGGACCACCCGTCGACGAAGAAGATCGGTGAGACGTTCGCGCGCTTCCACGACCACCCGCGGCTGCGGTTGCGCCTCGGCGTCGAGGTCGGCCGCGACGTCATCGCAGAGGAACTCGGCGCCCAGCACCACGCGGTGATCTACGCGGTCGGCGCCTCCTCCGCGCGGCGGATGGGCATCGCGGGTGAGGACCTGGCAGGCAGCATCACCGCCACGAGCGCGGTGGCCTGGTACAACGGCCACCCGGATGTGCCCGCGGACGCGGTCGGCCTCTCCGGTGAGCGGGTGGCGATCGTGGGCAACGGCAACGTCGCGCTGGACGTGGCACGGATCCTCACCAGCGACCCGGATGCGCTGCAGGGCACCTCGATCTCCCCGGAAGCCTTGGAACGGCTGCGTTCCAGCAAGGTCCGCGAGGTCGTGCTGCTCGGCAGGCGAGGCCCGGAATCGGCCGCCTACACCAGGCCGGAGATGCTGGCGCTGACCCAGCAGCAGGGCGCATCCCTGGTGGTCGACGACCACGATCCGCGCATCGCGGCGGCCATCGATTCCGCCGCGTCCGATGACAAGGCGGCTCTGCTGCGGACCGTGCCGCGGGAGCAGGTGGACTGGGCCACCACCCCCTCGCAGCGCAGGATCGTGCTGCGGTTCCATGCCGCGCCGGAGGAACTCCTCGGCGACATCGAGGTACGCGGGCTGCGAGTCACCGGTGGCGCCGAGATCCCGGCCGGGCAGGTGGTGCGGGCGATCGGCTATCGCGGGACCGCGCTGCCGGGCCTCCCCTTCGACGAGCAGACCGGCACGATCCCGCATTCCGGCGGGCGCGTCGAGGGGCGTGCCGGCACCTACGTCGTCGGGTGGATCAAGCGCGGCCCGTCCGGCGGCATCGGCGCGAACCGGGAATGCGCGCGGGAAACGGTCGGCACGCTACTCGACGACGCGGTCTCGGGCGCACTCCCCGAGCCGCAGCGGCGCTCGTCGATGCTGGCCGGGCTGACCTCCCGGCTGCGGGAGCGGCTGATCGGCGCCGGGCGGTGAGGCCGGGAGCCGTGCGGTGAAGCCGCGTCGAGCGGACGTGAGTCACCGCACAACAATCCGGAAGGGCTGAAGAGCGCGGGCCGGCTTGCTAGCGTAAGTCACGTGACTGAATCACCAGTCGGCCACGCCGCACCGACGGGAGCCTTCCGCCGATGACCCGCACGCTCAGCTCGCCGCCCGTTGCCGACCCGGCGCAACCGGCGCACCCGCGCGTCGTCGTCCCGGTGCTGGCCTTCAGCGGAATCGTGGTCTCGCTGATGCAGACCCTGGTGATCCCGCTGGTGCCGCAATTGCCCGCGCTGCTGGGCGCACCCGCGGCCGACACCGCGTGGGCGATCACCGCCACCCTGCTGGCCGCCGCCGTGGCGGTGCCGACGGTGGGGCGGCTCGGCGACATGTACGGCAAGCGCCGGATGCTGCTGTTCAGCCTCGCGATGCTGGTGCTCGGTTCGGCGCTGTGCGCGCTGTCGGCCGGGCTGGGGATGATGATCGTCGGCCGGACGCTGCAAGGGTTGTCCTCGGCCGTGATCCCGCTGGGCATCAGCATCATGCGCGACGAGCTGCCGCCGGAGCGGCTCGGCGGGGCGACCGCGCTGATGAGCGCCTCGCTCGGCGTCGGCGGCGCGCTCGGCCTGCCCGCGGCGGCGTTCATCGCCGAGACGGCCGACTGGCACGTCTTGTTCTGGGTCGCCGCCGGGCTCGGCACCATCGCGGCGGCCGGCGTGCTCGGTCTCGTGCCGGAGTCCAGGGTCCGCACCGGAGGCCGGTTCGACCTGCCCGGCGCAGTGGGCTTGTCGATCGCGCTGCTGTGCCTGCTGCTGGCGATCTCGAAAGGCGCGGACTGGGGTTTCGGCAGCGGCATGACCTTGGGCCTGCTGGCTACCGCGCTGGTCGTGCTGCTGGTGTGGGGCTGGTGGGAGCTGCGCAGCCCGCGGCCGCTGGTGGACCTGCGCACCTCGGCCCGGCGGCAAGTGCTGCTGACCAACATCGCATCGGTGGTGTTCGGGTTCGCGATGTTCGCGATGTCCCTGGTGCTGCCGCAGCTGCTGCAGCTGCCGGAAGCGACCGGTTACGGGCTCGGCCAGACGGTGCTCGCCGCCGGCCTGGTGATGGCCCCGAACGGGCTGGTGATGATGGCGATGGCGCCGATCTCGGCGTGGATCTCCCGGACCATGGGCCCGAAGGTGACGTTGATGACCGGCGCGGTCGTGGTCGCCGCCGGCTACGGCCTGAACCTGGTGCTGATGTCGGCCATCTGGGAGCTGATGCTGGCCTCCAGCATCATCGGTGCCGGGGTCGGGCTCGCCTACGGCGCGATGCCCGCGCTGGTGATGGCGGCGGTGCCGGTCTCGGAAACCGCCGCGGCCAACAGCCTCAACACCCTGATGCGCTCGATCGGCACGTCCACCTCCAGCGCGGTGGCCGGTGTGATCCTCGCGCACATGACCGTCGACCTCGGCCCGGTCGCCGTGCCCGCGCAGAACGGGTTCCGCGTCGTGCTGGGCATCGGTTCGCTCGCGGCGCTGGTCGCCCTCGCGATCGCGGCGTTCTTGCCCGCCCAGCGCCGATCCGGCGACGACGCGCAGGACGCCGCCGCTGAGCCGGGCGGCATCGCGGGCACGCTGCGGACCGCGTCCGGCAGCGCCGTCGCCGGGGTGGTCACGGTGACCGAGCCCGGTGGCCGCCAGGTCGGCCGAGTTCGCAGCGACGCCGAGGGCAATTATTCGGTGCCCGCGTTGCAGCCGGGTCACTACACGATCATCGCCACCGCGGACGAGTGCCGCCCGGAAGCGGCGTCGGTCCCGGTAGACGGTTCCGGTGCCGTTCAGGACTTCACGCTCGCCGGACTCGGTGTCGTCGCCGGAACCGTGACCGCGCCCAGCGGAGGTGTTCTTCCGGAGGTGACCGTGGCCGTGACCGACAGCGGCGGCAACGTCATCGGCAGTACCAGCACCGACGCCGACGGCCGCTACGAACTCGGCGGACTCGCGCCGGGCGACTACGTGGTGGTGGCGAGCCTCTACACGCCCGCGGTTCGGGAAATCCGCTTCAGCGGGGGAAAACCGCTCACGGCGGACCTCGATTTGCACGGCGCCGGCCACGGGCGGAGCACCGCTTGACGCCCTTCGTCCATAGTGGATGGTTCATCCGTGCTGCGGCGTCGGCTTGCCCCCGTCGTATACGAGCAGGCCGTCGTCGCGCAGCCGGACACCGGAAATGGGCCGGTTCTCGGCCAGCGAGCCGTCGTGCATCAGGTGCCGCACTTCGACCCCCCGCGCGAGTTGCAGGAAATCGGCGATCATCCGCCGGTGACAACGCCACCACACCGTTTCGCCGCACATGATCGCGGTCACCTGGCCAACGGCCTGGTCGACGAGTCCGTCCACTGCGGACTGAAACTCCGAAGTCCGCATGTGCGCCGCATAGGCCCGGAACGCGTCGTTGTTCCACACCGAGTCCGGGGAATCCGGCTGCAGCTTCCGGAATCCGCCCAGGCGCCGGTCCCAGCGGTAGGAGATGCCCTGCTGCGGCAACCAGCTCTCGAGCTCGCCCCTCGCCACGTGCGGGTGGCGCCTGCTGCCCGGCGCGGAACGCACGTCGACCACTCCGGCCACGCCAGCTCCGCCGAGCAGCCGGATGATCTCGTCCTGCGTGGCGGTGCCGTGCCCGAACGTCAGTACCTGCACCATCTCCGGCGGTCCTCACGTCGCGAGACCGCGCCGATCACCTCGGCCGCGCCCCGTCCGGTCATCCTGCCCGTCGAGTTCCCGCACCGGGCGGTAACCATGCCTCGCAGACAGTGAACGGCCTGTTGGTCCCACTAGATTGGTCAAACGGTCCGTTCGCTCAGAGACGGCCCGGCGGCAACGGCTGCCTTCAGCCGTCACGAGTGAACGGCCTGTTGGTCCCACTAGATTGGTCAAACGGTCCGTTCGCTCGGAGAAGGCCTGGCGGCAACGGCTGCCTCCGGCCGTCACGAAGGCATGTACTCCCCGCCGTTGACGTCCAACGTCGCGCCGGTGATCTCGCTGGCGTAGCGGGACAGCAGGAACAGGATTCCGCCGGTGCAGGCGTCGTCGGTCGGGATCCGGCCGAGCGGGTTGCGTGCCGCGATCTCGTCGTAGACCTGCTGTTCGTCCACACCGCGCTGCTGCGCGGTCATCTCCAGGTAGAACCGCACGCCCGGCCCGTCCAGCCAGCCCAGCACGGCCTGGTTGACGCGGATGGCGGATTCGCCGAGCTCCAGCGCGAGGAACCGGGTCGCCGCGGCCATCGCCTCCTTCGCGACCGCATAACCGCCTTCACCGCGGAGGGGCTTGCGAGTGGCCATGGTGCCGATGTTGACGATCGAGCCGCGGCCGGCGGCGCGCATGTGCGGCATGACCTCGCGCGCCATGTTCAGCGCCCCGAACAGGATGATGTCCATCGACCGGCGCAGCTTCTTCTCCGGCGTATCCAGCAGATCGGTGAAACCGGGGTGCCCGTAGGCGGAGTTGACCAGCCCGGTGATCGGGCCGAACCGCTCGGTCGCGGTGCGCACCACCCTGCTCACGTCGTCGGGGTCGCGGACGTCGCAGCGCACTCCCAGCGCTTCCCCTCCCGCTGCGGCGACGTCCTGCTCCACCTGTGCGAGCACGTCGCCGGAGCGGGCCGCGGCGACCACTTTCGCCCCCTCGGCCGCAGCGCGGGTGGCGAGCTTCGCGCCGAGCCCCGCGCCGACCCCGGAGATCAGCACCACTTCGTCGGAGAGCATCACAGGTAAGCCTCCCGGTAGAACGCGAAGTCCCGTTCCAGCTGGGACTCGGACAATCCGAACCCCTCCGGGGAATACCGGTGCGCAGCGGTGCGACTCGCGCGGTCGCGCTCCACATAGGACTCGAAGGCGGCTCGGTCGCCCTCCCCCGGTGACAAGCCCAGCGCGCGCAGCACCCGCAGCGCTTCGGCGACCGGATCGTCGAGCAATGCGTCGAACCGCACGTCGACGAACCGGTCCGGGCGCGCCTCGCGAACCGCGCAGAACTCCCGCAACGACGCGACGAACCGGTCGCTCCAATACCGCCCGAGCCCGGCGTCGTCCACGTTTTCGCTGTACTGCGCGGAAAGATTGCTGACCATCGAGGCGTAGGAGGGCACCGCCCGCACCGGCGAGCGGTGCGTCATCACGATCGAGCAGTCCTCGAAGGCGTCCAGCACGGTGCCCACCGCGGTCAGGTGGTGCGGCGACTTGAGGATCCAGCGCAGCCCGGAACGCGCGGGCTGCTGCCACTGCAGCACCTGCAACCACTGGCGCAGCTCGTCGTACGCCTTGGTCTGATCGGTGGTACGCAGCCAGTCGCCGTAGCCGGGCACCCAGTGGAACGACTCGAAACTCATCGACGTGAACGACCGGTCGACGAGGATCACGTCCTCCTCCGGCTCGTCCCAGGCCACGGTGTGGATGTCGCCGCAATCCGGGGAAAGCTCCAGGAACGCCCGCATCCGTTCCTGCGCGCGGCGTTTGCGCTCGGCCGCGTCCGGGCCTTCGCCGGGGAACGGCAGCGGGTAGGTCGTCTCCCAGGACATCGTGGAGGTCAGCTGCGGCGAGGTGGCCAGCAGCCGGTGCAGCAAGGTCGACCCGGTCCGCGGCAGTCCGCAGATCTCGGCGGCGACCACCGGCCGCACCTCCAGGATCTCCGGGTGCGCCCGCTGCACGGCGCGCAGCCGCAGGCGGTCGGCCAGCAGCGCGGTGAGCCTGCGGCGGGTCAGTTCCAGACCGGTCGCGGACAGCCGGGCCTCGTCGTTGAGCGAGGTGACCAGTACGCCGAGCGGTTCGAGGAACCAGTCGTCGCCGAACTCCGTCAACCCGGTCTTGTCCCGTGCGGCCGCGAGCAGGTCGTCCACGCGTAGTTCGGTGCCCGTCACCGGTCCCCCTCGGAGCTCAGCGACGCCAGCGGCACGACCCGGCATTCCGGGATCGGGTGCTCATCGGCTCCGAGCCAGCGCAGCAGCGCGGTGCCGCGATCGTGCCCGCAGGTGTCGATCCAGTTGCCCACGCCCGGATCCCGGTCGGCCACGACGATCCGCAGCCTGCCGTCCGGGCCGAGCCGGGCGGTGTGCTTGTTCACGGTGGTGCGCCGCCGGTTGTCCAGCGACTCCATCCACCAGTTGTCCAGCTGGAAGTTCCAGTACGGGCATTCGGGCACGTCGGTCTCGATCAGCCACGCCTCGCCGGGCCGCAACGTCCAGTAGCCGTGCAGGTAGTGGATCTCCGGGTCACCGCCTGCGCGCTGGAACATCTCCTGGCCGAAGTCGGGCAGCTCGTTCGGCTTGGTCGCGAACAGCTCCGCCCACCCGGCGAAGGTCGCCGCCGTGCCGTGCACCGCCAGCGCGGTGCGGCGCAGCGCCGCGGCGAGGAAGTCCGGCGCCAACTCGGCGGGTTCGCCCGGGCCGTCGAGCCGCTCGATGTGCCATCGGCCGGGTGCCTCGGCGGCGCGGTCGAGGTAGGTCTGGCGAACCACGAGCCCGGTCGAGTCCGGCGCCAGCGGCAGCCAGTTGCGGCCCCGCCGGGTCGCACTCGCGATGATCTCGATCGTGCCGTCCGGTTCGGCGACGAGATCGGCGTCGGTCAGCTCGCCGGTGGAGGCCATGGTGCCGTCCTTGGCGTAGCGGTTGGCCTTCGACCCGATGCTGAAGTAGCTGATCGTGCCGCGCTCGCCGGTGATCCGGTATTCGCGGTCACCGCGGATGTTGGCCGACAGGTAGACGTTGTCCGGGTTGTCCGCGCCGATCTTGACCAGGTCCAGCTCGTGCAGCCGCGGGAAGTCGGGATCGGCGTTGTCGACGCACGAATACAGCATCTCGCGGGTGAGCCGGGTCAGGTAGCGGAAGCCTTCGGCACGGTCGAACGCGGTGTCCGGGGCGCTGCCGGACAGCACCACCTCACCCGCCCGTTCCAGCGCGCGGCAGAACTCCGACCACGCCTGGCCGGAACGCACCGCATCCTCGGAGCCGCTCACCGGAACCTCCCTCACTAGAACAGGTTCTAGCGAGGACTCTAAGGTCATCCCCGGCGAGGTTCAATACCGCGTCCGCAGTGATCGCCGCCCCGAGCGCTTGCTCGGTCCGGGCGATACCGGGTGCATCCGGGGTCTGGTGCGCGCGCCGGTGGTGCTCCAGGCTGAGAGCATGGACCTGATCGCGCTGGAAGAGATCCGTGCCCTCAAACACCGCTACCTGCGCAGCATCGACCTCAAGCAGTGGGACGAGCTCGCAGCCACCCTCGCCGAAGACGCGACCACCGACTACGGGTCGCCGTCCGGCGGGCGCCCGCTGGCGTTCACCGGCCGCGACGAGATCGTGTCCTACATGCGCGAGCAGCTCGGCTCCGGGATGACCACCGTGCACCACTGCACCGGCCCGGAGATCACCGTCGACGGCGAGCACGCGAGCGGGAGCTGGTGCCTGAGCGACACCGTTCTGGTGCCGCGCTACGAGGTCGCGATCATCGGTTCCGCCTACTACGAGGACCGGTACCGCCGCGTGGACGGCGCGTGGAAGATCGCGCACACCGGCTACGTCCGCCTCTACGAGGCGAAGATGTCGTTCGCCGACCTGCCGAGCTTCCGGCTCACCGCCGACATGTGGGCGAGCACCGGCTGAACGCCTTCGCCCGATCCGGTCTCGCGGAGCCCGCCGGGCAGCGGGAACCTCCAGGATCGCCGCGGATCTCCGAGATTCCCGACCGCCTTTCCATCCACAGTGGATCGAACTCGTGCCGGTGAGTCAGCGGGACCGGGCCATCGCCCCTGCGGTCAGCTCGACCGAGAGCACCCGCTCGGCGGTGCCGATGGCCTGGTGGGCGAGCATCAGCTCGTCGGCCCCGCTGGATTCGGCGAAACCTTCCAGGTATTCGCGGACCTCGTCGGCCGTCCCGGCCGCGGTGTACTTGGTCATCGAAGCCAGCGGGCGGCCGCTCGGCGAGGCGAGGAACGCGTCGATCTCGGCGTCGGTCAGGTTCACCCCCGGCCGCCCGGACTTGATCATCATGCGCGCCCGCGCGCGGTAGGCGGTGGTCTTCTGCTCCACCGCGACGTCGTGGTCCTCGGCGGCGAAGACGTTGGCCCCCGCCACCACGTACGGCTCGGTCAGCTGCTCGGACGGCGTGAATTCCGCGCGGTAGACCGACACCGCCTCGTGCAGGGCATCCGGCGCGAAGTGCGAGGCGAACGCGTACGGCAGGCCCAGCTGCGCGGCCAGCCGCGCGCCGAACAGCGACGAGCCCAGGATGTACAGCGGTGGCGCGGTTTCCGCGTGCGGCACGGCGCGGACGCCGCGAACCGATTTTCCGCCCAGGTACGCCTGCAGTTCGAGGACGTCCTGCGGGAACGCGTCGGCCTGGGCGGGGTCGCGGCGCAGCGCCAGCACGGTGTTCTGGTCGCTGCCGGGGGCCCTGCCGAGGCCGAGGTCGATGCGCCCGGGGAACAGCGTCTCCAACGTGCCGAACTGCTCGGCGATCACCAGCGGCGCGTGGTTGGGCAGCATGATTCCGCCCGCGCCCAGCCGGATGGACTCGGTGCGCGCCGCGATGTGTCCGATGAGGACACTCGTGGCGCTGGAGGCGATGGAGCCCATGTTGTGGTGTTCGGCGTACCACACGCGCCGGTATCCGGTGCGTTCGGCGGCCTGCGCCAGCTCGATCGAGGCGTCGAAGCTTTCCCGGGCGGTACCGCCGCGCGCGATCGGCGCGAGGTCCAAAAGGGACAGTGCAGTGGGCATGAGAGGTCTCTTCCGTACTCCGTGGTTGCCGGCGGCCGCGTCAGCCGAGCGCTTCGTCGAGGGCGACGCGCCCGCGCCCGCCCGCGTCCAAATAGCCGAAGGTGCCGTGCTCGCGCAGTTCCCGCGCCGCGTCGGCCAGTGCCGCGTGCGCGGCGAACGCCAGCGCACCGCCGGTCGAAACGCGGCGCACGCCCAGCTCCGCGAGCTCGGCCACCGGCGGCACGCCGGGCACGGCCAGCACGCTGACCGGAACATCTACGTTGCGCACCACCGCGCCGATCTGCTCGGCCGTGTTCAACCCCGGGGCGAACGCGACATCGGCGCCGGCTTCCACATAGGACTGCAACCGGGCGATGGTGTCGTCCAGATCGGACACTCCGCGCAGGTGGTTCTCCGCCCGCGCGGTGATCACGAGTTCACCCGCCGCGGCCGAGGCGGCCGCGCGCACCCGGTCCGCGGCGTGCTCGGTCTCGTAGAGCGCGGTGCCGTCCCAGTCCTCGACCGAGGCGCC
>NZ_JAFRFW010001047.1:0-3059 GCF_017434145.1 Saccharopolyspora sp.
CGGATCGCCGACGGCGTGGACGCGGTGCGCGCCGCGGCCCGCGACGAGCTGCGCAAGGGCGCGCACCACATCAAAGTGATGGCGGGCGGCGGAGTGGCCTCGCCGACCGACCGCATCGACTCCACCCAGTATTCGACCGGCGAGCTGCGCGCCATCGCCGAGGAAGCCGCAGCCGCGAACCGCTACGTCGCAGCGCACGCCTACACCGGCCGGTCGGTCAGCCGCGCCTTGCAAGCGGGCATCCGTTCCATCGAGCACGGCAACCTCATCGGTGCGGACAACATCGCCGAATTCCTCGAGCACGAGGCGTTCCTGGTGCCGACCCTGGTGACCTACTGGGCGTTGCAGGCCGAAGGCCGCGATTTCGGCCTGCCGCAGCAGAGCTGGCGGAAAGTCGACGAGGTCCTCGACGCCGGTCTGGCGGCGCTGGAGCTGGCGCACCGCGGTGGCGTGCGGATCGCCTACGGGACCGATCTGCTCGGCGGGATGCACCGGCACCAGAACCAGGAATTCCGGATTCGTGGCGAGGTCCAGCCGCCGCTGGAGATCATCCGTTCGGCCACCAGCACCGCCGCCGAGCTGATCGGCATGACCGGGCGGCTCGGGACGCTGCGCGCGGGAGCGCTGGCCGATCTGGTGGTGCTCGACGGTGACCCATTGGCCGACATCGGGGTGCTGGCCGACCCGGACAACATCCGCACCGTCGTGCAGCACGGGGTGCTCGTGCGCGGCTAGCGTTCTCGCCGGTCGGCGGCCGGGGTGAGCCGCACGGTGACGATCTCGAACGGCCGCAGCCGCAGCGGGCCGGACCGCAGGTCTTCCGGGCCGGCGTCCTGCAGCGGTCGTTCCAGCAGGTCGGTGCGCGTTGCCGAAGCCACCGGGAACGACGGGCGCACCGTGGCCGCCGCGCGCCCGCCCAGGGACTCGTACATCCGAACCAGCACGTCGCCGGAGCGGTCATCGGCCAGCTTCACCGATTCGATCACCACTGCCGCGGAGTCCACCGTCACCAGCGGTGGCACGCTGTTCCCGCCCGCCACGGCCCGCGCGGGCAGGTTGATGCGGTAGCCCTCCCGCACCGCCTCGGCGATGTCCGCGCCCACCACGAGCCCGTAGCGCAGCCGATGCCGTCCGTGGTCGGTTTCCGGGTCCGGGAACCGCGGCGCCCGCAGCAGTGACAGCCGCACCGTGGTCGTCGTGGCTGCCTCCGGCCCGGTCGATCGGGTGGCTTCGTGGCCGTAGGTGGAGTCGTTGACCACGGCGTGCCCGTAGCCGGTTTCGCCGACGTGCAGCCACCGGTGCGCGCAGATCTCGAACTTCGCCGCGTCCCACGAGGTGTTGGCGTGCGTGGGCCGGTGCACGTGCCCGAACTGCGTCTCGGCGGCCGAGCGATCGGCGTGCACGTCCAGCGGGAAGGCCGCTTTGAGCAGTTTCTCGGATTCGTGCCAGTCCACGTCGGTGTCCACCTCGACGGTGCGGCCGCGCAGGCTCACCCGCTGGATCACCGCGGACTCCCCGAAACTGCGGGCCACCACTGCCGTGGTGCCGTCGAGTTCGACGCGGTCGACCTCGGTGAGGTCGCGGACCCGGTGCCGGTAGAACTCGTCGACGTCCCACGCGTCCCAGGCATTGGGGTGATCCGGGTGCAGCTGCAGCAGGTTGCCTGCCGCGCCCGCGGCCAGCGCTTCCCGGCCGGATTCCAGATCCAGCACCGAGCTCAGCAGTCCGCGCTCGTCGAGCGTGACCCGCAGCAGACCGTTGTCCAGCACCAGCGCACCGTCCGGTCGTTCGGTGGCGGTGCTGGCCGCGCGCCCGTCGACCGGGCCTGCGCCGAGCGCGGGCACCCCGTCGCGTTCGTGCGGGGCGGCGTTGAACACCACTTCTCCCCCGCCGCCCGCGGCCAGTTCCCGCGGTGCGGCGGTGATCAGCTCGGTCAGCTCGCCGATCACCCGCTGATAGGTCGCCTCGGCCTCGCGGTGCACCCACGCGATCGACGAGCCCGGCAGGATGTCGTGGAACTGGTGCAGCAGCACCGTCTTCCACAACTCGTCGAGCCGTTCGTACGGGTAGTCGCTGCCCAGGCGGATCGCCGCGGTCGCGCACCACAGCTCGGCCTCGCGCAGCAGGTGCTCGCAGCGCCGGTTGCCCTGCTTGGTGCGGGCCTGCGAGGTGTAGGTGCCGCGGTGCAGCTCCAGGTACAGCTCGCCGGACCACACCGCGGGACCGCGGTGGTCGGCTTCGGCGGCGGTGAAGAACTCCGCAGGGGATTCCAGCCGCACCTTCGGGGAACCTTCCAGCTCGGCGGTGCGGTAGGCGCGCTCGAGCATCTCCCGGGTCGGCCCGCCCCCGCCGTCACCGTGCCCGAACGGCACCAGCGAGCGGGTGGCGAAACCGTGCTCGCCGAAGTTGCTGCTGGCGTGGGCGAGTTCGGCGCCGGAAAGCTCGGCGTTGTAGGTGTCGGCGGGCGGGAAGTGGGTGAACACCCGCGTGCCGTCGATGCCTTCCCACCAGAAGGTGTGGTGCGGGAACTTGTTGGTCTGGTTCCAGGAGATCTTCTGGGTCAGAAACCACCGCGAGCCCGACAGCCGCACCAGCTGCGGCAGCGCCGCGCTGTAGCCGAACGAATCCGGCAGCCACACCTCCTCGGTCTCCACCCCGAACTTCTCCAGGAAGAACCGCTTGCCGTGGGCGAACTGCCGCGCCAGCGCCTCCCCGCCGGGCATGTTGGTGTCCGACTCCACCCACATGCCGCCGACCGGCACGAACCGTCCGGCCCGCACCTGCTCGCGCACCCGCTCGAACAGCGCGGGCTGATGGGTTTCCAGCCACGCCAGCTGCTGGGCCTGCGACATGGCGAAGCGCAACTGCGGGTGCTCGCGCATCAGGTCGGTGACGTTGGCGACGGTGCGGGCGATCTTGCGGACCGTTTCCCGCAACGGCCACAGCCACGCCGAGTCGATGTGGGCGTGCCCGACCGCGGAGATCACGTGCGCGCTGGCGTGCGCGGGCCGGGCCAGCCCCTCGGCGAGCTCGCCGCGCGCGGCCGGTGCGGTAGCGGC
>NZ_JAFRFW010001048.1:0-2451 GCF_017434145.1 Saccharopolyspora sp.
GGCGCTGGACGCCGATGCCGCCGACGCGGTGTTCCAGTGCGACGGGGAGCGCGCCACGGTCGCGGAACGGCCGGATGCGGTGGCGCAGCACTCCATCGACCCGGCCCGTCGCTTGTGGACGATCGAATCCGCTGGTGAGCCGGTTCCGGGCGCGCAGGTCGCCGAGGCGTTCGACCTCGGCGCGCTCGGCTGCGCGGCGCAGCTGCTCGGCATCGGGCAGCGGCTGCTCGACATGTCCACCCGGTACGTGCAGGAACGCCACCAGTTCGGTCGGCCGGTCGGGCGGTTCCAGGCGGTCAAGCACCACTTGGCGAACGTGGCGGTGCGGCTCGAATTCGCCCGGCCGCTGGTGCACGGCGCTTGCCTCGCCGAGCCCCGGCACCGTTCCCGGGACATTTCGGCAGCGAAGATCGCCGCCTCGGACGCCGCGTACTTCGCGGGCCGCATCGCGCTGCAGGTGCACGGCGCCATCGGCTACACCGCCGAGCACGATCTGCACCTGTGGTCGACGAAGGCCACGGCGCTGCACGCGGCGTGGGGCACCACGACCTGGCACCGGCGACGGGTCGCCGCTGCGCTGGCCGCCGGTGAGACCGCGCCGGTCGGCGCTTAGTGCGGTGCCGGCCGCTTGCTATCGGCCACCTGAGCAACCGGCACCGCCGCGGGTCCGCTAGGCGGCGGCCTACGCGAACCACCCTCCAAATCCCGAGTTTCGAAGAGGAATCCGATGCGTTTCGCGTTCACCGATGAGCAGGAAGACCTGCGGCGGGCAGTCCGCGCGCTGGTGGACCGCGGCGGCGGGCCGCACATCCCGGATCCGGAGGCGCCGATCGCCGAGCACGACACGGAGTTGTGGCGGCGGCTGGCCGGTGAGATCGGCGCGGCCGGGCTCAGCGTTCCCGAGGAGTGCGGCGGGATCGGTTGCGGAATGGTGGAAAGCGGCATCGTCGCCGAAGAACTCGGCAGGCGCCTCGTCGCCGGTCCGTTCCTGGGCAGCGCGGTGATCAGCGCGGAACTGCTGCTGGCCACCGACGACGCGGACGCGCGCTCCCGGCTGCTGCCCGGGATCGCCTCGGGTGAGCGGGTGGTCGCGCTCGCGTGGGCCGAGCCGCAGAGCTGGTGGAGCACTTCGACGTGCGCCACGAAGGCGCGCCGTGACGGCGAAAACTGGTACCTGACCGGTGAGAAGAGCTTCGTGCTGGACGGGGCGCAGGCGGATGCCGTCCTGGTCGTAGCGGCGACGGAGCACGGGCTGTCGCTGTTCGAAGTGGACGCCGCGGAGCCGGCCGCTTCCGCCCCGATGGACCTGACCCGGCCGATGGCCGAGCTGCACCTGCACGAAACGCCCGCTCGGCTGATCGGAGCCGAGGGCCAGGCCGCACCGGCGCTCACCCGCTGCCTGGACGTCGCCGCCGCAGCGCTCGCCGCCGAGAACGTCGGTGCCGCCACGCGATGGCTGGAGGAGACGGTCGCCTACGTTCAGGTGCGCGAGCAGTTCGGCCGCGCGATCGGCTCGTTCCAGGCCGTCAAACACCGGCTCGCGGACCTGTTCGTGGCGGTCGAATCGGCCCGGTCGCTGTCCCAAGCTGCCGGTTGGGCCGTGGCCACCCGCGACGACCGCGCCGCGGAATTCGCGGCGATGGCGAAGTCCTTCTGCTGCGAGACCTACGCCGACGTGGCCGCCGAAGGAATCCAGCTGCACGGCGGCATCGGCATCACCTGGGAGCACGAGGCCCACCTGCACCTCAAACGTGCGCACAGCACGACCCACCTTTTCGGCACGCCGCGACGGCACCGGGAGCGGCTGGAGGATCTGCTCGGGTTGGCCGGTTCCGCCGCGGGCTGAACCGGCTCAGCTGCCCGTGCTTTCCCAGACCCTCGCGAACGCGGTGACGGTGTTCTTGGCCGGATCGAACGAAACCTCGTCGATGTAGGCGATCCGGTTGCCGGCGGTGCGCACGCAGAACCGGCTGGAGTCGGTGAGCGTCAACTTCGCGGCACCCTGCTTGCCGATCCGGTCCGCGCACTGCTGGCGGTTTGGGTCGTCAGGACCGTTCCACGCAGCGATGGTGGGTGGGGCGTTGGAGGTTCCCGAGCCGAGTCCGTGCAATTCGGGCTCCCCCGCCTCGCCGTGCGGATCGATGCCGCTGGCCCACACGCTGCGTTGGGACCCGTCGGACTGGATGTTCGGCGGTTTCAGGTCGAGGTTCACGTTGCGGAGATCGACCCTGCCTTCCGAACGGACCGCGGCGATTCCCGAATTGGCGGTGCCCGAGCTCGGCTGCCCGGCGGCCGGGACACCGTCCTCGCCACGACCGAACCGATCGACCGCGGCCAGGACGATGACGACGGCCAAGGCGCAGGCCAGGATGATGCCGATCCACTTCACCGGGCCGCTCGGCCTGCCGAAGTAGATGTCGCGCGCCGAGCCGGTTTGCACCGTCGGTCCCC
>NZ_JAFRFW010001049.1:0-3487 GCF_017434145.1 Saccharopolyspora sp.
GGCCCGGCACTCTGCTCCCCGGACCGGCTGCCCGGCGGCGCTGCCGGCGGCTCCTGCAATCGAGAATCCCGCGTCTCGCATCGCGTCGAACCCGCACGATTACCCGAGTACTACCTAGAACGACCGGGTGAGGCACCGCGCACAGCGCGCCGGGCCAGGCGCTGTCCGGGCAACGGTCCGCGCAGGCCGCCTCGGGCGCCGCTGCGTTTCAAGCAGGACCTATCGCCGCTTGCACCGATCCACGGCTGCGCACCGGGATCAGGGGTGTTCGTCCGAGGAATTCGCGTTCCTGCGCGCGGCGGCCAGCTTGGCCCGGCGCTGCCGCAGCGCGAACAGCCCCGACACCGCGATCACCGCGGCCGCGAGCAGCGTCAACGGCCAGCCGAGCGTGCCGGACATCGCTCCCTGCGCCTGCGCGTCCGCGGAATCCGCACCGGCCTGCGGTTCGGGCGCGGCGTCCACGACCGAAGGCTTCGGCGGTTCGGACACCAGCCGCCCGACCGGCGCCGCGGCGGGCAGGCCGAACCCGTAGTCGAGCAGGTTCTCGGTCTGCTTGGACAACCGGACCGGCTTGTTCTCGCCGCGCATCAGCACCGCCACCAGCCGCCTGCCGCCGCGCTCGGCGGCCGCGGCGAACGTGTGCCGCGCGTCGTCGGTGAACCCGGTCTTGCCGCCCAGCGCGCCGGGGTAGTTCAACAGCACCGAGTTGTCGCTGCTCACCGGCATCGGCGGAGCACCGGGTTTACCGGGCAGCTGGATCTGCTCGGTCCCGGCGATCCGCGCGAACTCCGGGTCCTGCATCGCGGTGCGGAAGATCACCGCCAGGTCGTAGGCCGAGGTGCTCATCCCCGGTCCGTCCAATCCGGACGGACTCGCGGTGCGCGTGTCGTGCGCGCCGAGCCGGGGCGCGAGCGCGTTCATCTTGCGGACGGTCTCGTCGACACCGCCCAGCTTGACCGCCAGCGCGTGCGCCGCGTCGTTGCCGGACTGCATGATCATTCCGGAGAGCACTTGATGCACCGTGTAGGTCGTGCCGGGTTCCAGGCCGACCTTGCTGCCTTCCTGGTCGGCATCGGCTTGGGTCGCGGTGATCGTGTCGGCCAGGTCCAGCTCGCGCAGCGCCAGCAGCGCGGTGAGCACCTTGATCGTGGAGGCAGGCCGGTGCCGGGCGTGCGGATCGCGCGCCGCGAGCACCTCCCCGCTGTCCAGGTCGGCCAGCACCCACGACTGCGCGCCCACCTGGTCGACCGGCGGTGCGGCCACACCGGGCGGTGTGATCTCGGCGCACTCGGCGAGCCGTTCGCCGCCGACGGGCTCCGGGGGCACCGGCAGCGGCGGCGGACTCGGCATTCCCGGCGCGGGCCCCTCGGAGGTGTCGACCGGTGCCGGCGGCTGGACCGCGTTCGGGCACGCGGGCTGGGCCGTCGCGACGGCCGGGCTCGAGCCGAGCAGGGTCAGCGCAGCGCATAGCGCGGTGCCGACGCGCAATCCGGCTTTTCCTTGCGGCACCGGCGATTCCGGTGCGGTTGGGATGGACCTGCGGACCGGGGGGAGAGTTCTCGCGGGCACCCGCCAAGGCTAGCGAAACGCGGCCTGCGCGGGATTCGTCCGTACGACTTTCGGTGTCCGCCGAGAACGGGCGGGTGCGCGGTTCGGGCACCGCGCGACGAGCGGAGGCCAGGTGCGGCCGGCGACAGCGGCGGGCGGATACTGGCAGACGTGAAGTTCTCCCGCCGTACCGCGCTGTTCCTGCTCGCCTTCGGGGTCTGGTCGTGGCTGCTGTGGCCCGCCTTCTTCCGCAACATCTGGATCAACGAGAAGTCCTGGGCGGGCGCCTCGCCCACGGCCTTCCTGTACGTGCACTTCGTGATCGCGGCGGTCTCGCTGGTGCTCGGCACGATCATCGGCGTGCTCGGCTGGCGCGCCTTCCGCGCGACCCGCAGCTGACCGGCGTCGGCACGCAGCAGTGCACAGCACCAGCCACGGGTGGACCCGACGCCGTGGCCGAATCACCACGTCCCGATGCTCCGCAGCACCTGGGAGCGCCTGCACGGGTGGAAGCGTTGGATCACCCTGAACGGCTCCGGGCACGGGTACGGCATCCACCACCCCGGAACGCCGCTGCCCGGGGCGCGTGGTGCCGAACTGGGGAACCGCTGCGTCGCCGCGTTCCTCGACCAGCATCTGCGGCAGCTGCCTCAGCCGATACTCGACCGCCCGACCGAGCAAAACCCCGAAGTGCTGTTCTGGCACCGGCGGTGACGGATCCGCCCGATCCGAACGCCGGTCACTTGCCGTGCGGGTCGGCGGCGTTGAGCGCGGCGACGACCTGGTCGTAATCGCCGCGCGCTTCGCCGTAGCGGAGGAACTTCACGTTCTCCACCTGGATCTCGCGGGCTTCGGGCAGGTTCTCGAGCAGCGACATGACCTCGTCGGCGAACTCGGCCAGCGGCATCGCGTGCTCGCTGTCCTGCTGGCCCGGCAGCAGTTCGGTGCGCACCGCGGGCGGTTCGATCTCCTGCAGCCGCACGCTGGTGTCGGCCAGCTGCAACCGGATCGACTCGGTGAGCATGTGGATCGCGGCCTTCGAGGCGTTGTAGCTGGGCGTCGCCGCCAGCGGGGTGAACGCCAGCCCGGACGAAACGGTGAGGATCGTGGCGTCCGGCCGGGTCCGGAGGTGCTCGATGAACTCGGCGATGAGCCGGATCGGTCCCAGCACGTTGGTGGTGATGACCTCTTCCGCCGACCCGAGGAAGGACTCGGGCCGGTGCCAGTCCTCGACGCGCATGATCCCCGCCATCGGGACGAGGACGTTCAGCTCGGGGTGGCGGGCCAGCACCTCGGCCGCAGCGGCGCGGATGCTCGCGGGGTCGGTGGTGTCGATCCGCACGGTGTCGAGCCCGTGGTCGGCTCCGATGCGCTCGAGCAGTTCCGCGCGGCGGCCGCCGACCACGACCGTGTTGCCCTTCGCCTGCAACCGCAGCGCGAGGGCCAGACCGATGCCGCTGGTGGCGCCGGGGATGAAGATCGTGTTTCCGGTGATGTCCATGCCCTGAGTTTCACCGGGAAATCGGCAACGGTGCAGAGACCGGTGCTCCGGGGGACTCGCGATCCCTGGATAGAGGCGGCCGGGCGGTCCATGCTGGCGGCATGGACCGTGCAGCGCTCGCGAGCTTCCTGTTCCGCCGCCGGGAGGCGCTGCGGCCCGGCGACGTCGGCCTGCCCAACGGCGCGCGCAGGCGGACACCCGGTTTGCGCCGCGAGGAAGTGGCGTCGCTGGCCGGTATGTCCACGGATTACTACACGCGGCTGGAGCAGCGCCGCGGCCCGCACCCGAGCGCGCAGCTGCTCACCGCGTTGTCCCGCGCGCTGCGGCTCACCGCCGACGAGCGCGACCACCTGTTCCGCATCGCCGGGCAAAGCGCGCCGACGTCCATGGACGCGGCGACGCACGTCGCGCCCGCGTTGCTGCGGGTGCTCGATCGCC
>NZ_JAFRFW010001050.1:0-1977 GCF_017434145.1 Saccharopolyspora sp.
AATTCGCTCACCGATCTCCGTCGCGCCGCGGAACCACCTGGTCACCGGCTGGTTTCGTTGCCTCGGCACGGGAGGCGGCGCATCCTTGGGACACGAACTCCAAGTCCGCACTCCGGGAGGCGGTCATGCACGCGAACCGCACTCTCACGCTGGACATGCAAGTCCTCGAGGCCGGCGCGAAAACGACGGCGGACATCGGGATGATCACCGGGGACGGCCGGGCGCTGCACGGGCACGGCACGGCGCGGCGGCACCCGGACGACGCGGCCGTCCCGCAGATCGGCGACGAGATCGCGATCGCCCGCGCGCTGGTCGAGCTCGGCCACAAGCTGCTGGACACCGCGGCCACTGACATCGGCGAACGCCAGCACCGCCGGGTGCACCTGATGGCTTAGCGGTACATCGCTGTTCCGGGTCGACGGCCGTTCAGCGGTGGTGGTCGATACCGGCCGGGGCAGATCTCGTCACAGGGCCTGGTCAAAGTCGTTGATTCGCAGGTCGCACGCGGTTCGGCACGCGACCTCTTGTCACCGCCGAGGCAACGCGCGGCGGCTCACTGCTGCGGTCGCAGCTGATCGGTGCGGTCCTCGAATCCTTGCAGATCAGCGCCGCCCATCCGGTAGAAGGTTATTTTCGGTTCGTCTAGATTGTTGGCGAGGTACTCCAGGTGATCCTCGCCCATCCCGATATATCGGACCCCTCGGTGCACCTCCTTCTTAACTCGGTCTTGGATTTTCGAATTCCGCTCCTGACTCATGCGATCCCCCATACTTGCCAGCGCCCGACCGTTCTGCTGCTGGCCTTCGGTCAGGGGCGTCCGCGGCTCCCGCGCCCACAGTTCAGGAATGAGAACCTCAAGGTATTCTCGCAACGGACCCCGGTAGTCGTCCGCATCTTCGAGCAGGTCGCCGATGTGCCCCCCGTCGGGGAGCTTCCGGATGTAACCGTCCAATCCTGCCTCCGACGGCCGGAAAGCGGCTAATTCCGCTCGCGCGGCCGTCAGACCCTCCTGCCCCGAGTAATTGCGGATGTCCTTGCCGTATTCCCACGCTATCTTCACGTATCTCGTCATCTGTAATCCGGAGTGCTCCGCGGCACCGTCACGCGCATAACGTCGTAGCTGTTGGGGGTCGTTTATGGCATAGAACAGGTCGGACATGAGCACCCCCATCTTGGGGTACAGCGATTCGAGTCCGTACCTGCCCAAGTCCTGCTCCTTGGCGATCCCCACCTTCTCACGTGTCGCTTTCAGCGACTTGCGGTCGGCCTCCTGCGTCTTCGGCTCCGAGCCGAAGTCGTCGGTGGCGAACGCCTCGTAAACGAAGTCCTTCGAGTCGACCGCGGCGAGCACGTCGGGCAAGGTGACCTTGGTGTGGTTCTCCCCGAGCACATTGGTTCCGCGACACTCGAAACGGACCCAGGTTCCGGCACTCACCGGCCCCGGAAGATTGCCCAAATAGTCCGTCTTCCCCGCAGCGTGTTTCTCGAACTCTTCGTCCGACGTGTACGCGTGCACGAGTTGGTCGCGCGCAAGCTTCTTCTTCTTCCCCCTCAAACCGTCCGGGCTCTGCTGTTGCCCGTTGACGAAGGCCCACCGCTGGACTGCAAAGGGTTCGACCTGTCGCTTCGCGGTATCGCGGTGCTCTGAACCGGTCGTCTCCTCCCCGACCGGAGCGACCGGCGCATGGGGCGACGAGCGCCGAGCGATCATGTCGGCCACCGCCGCGTTGCCCAATTTCTGCTGCAGATCCAGCAGCACCGACGCCGGAGTCGCCGGTCCCCGGCCCGGCGTCGGGCGGCTCGATGGCTTCCGGCGCGCGTTGTCGTCGATCTCGTGACGGGCGTGCATCGTTGCCTCCTGCAAGGTCGACCCCAACGCAATGCCGCCGCACGGAAATCTTTCCCCGGATCAATCGCCGCACGAGGCCGGTCGAACCAGCGTGGCCCGGACTTCCCTGCCCTCGCCAGAGCCGACAC
>NZ_JAFRFW010001051.1:0-6932 GCF_017434145.1 Saccharopolyspora sp.
CAGCACGCTGGTCCGGACCCGGTCGGCCAGCACCACCAGCCGGCCGGCGCCGACGGTGCGGCCGAGCTCGCGCGCCGCGACGGCCCGCAGATCGCTCGCCGACAACCCGGCCAGCAGCGGCAACCCGATCTCCAGGTAGCGCGCCCGCACCCGCAGGCCCAGCAGCGCGGTGTCCTCGCGCAGCAGCGATCCCGGCTCCGAGGTGATCCGCACTTCGTCCGGGGGCTGCGCTCCGGATCCGGTGCAGACGGTGTCGATCACCTTCCAGACCTTCGGCTGCTCCGCGCGCTTGAGCGCGACTCCGCGCGGGATCTCTTGGCTGCGCAGCACCGTGCGCAGGCCGATGCCGACCACGGCGGCGACCACGAAAGCGGCCAGCCCGGCTCGCGCACCGAGTCCGATGTCGGCGCGCACGGTGTAAGCGGTGATGCCCAGCAGGCCGAGCACCACGGCCAGTGGGAAGGCGAAGAAGCCGATGTGCAACGCCAGCGCCAGGGCGGCGCGCCAGGGGCCACGCACGGGAACTCCAGCTCGAAGTAGACGCGCACCCCGGGGGTGCGCGGGCGGACTTGGCGGACTGCTGCTGCGAGGTCACTCCATCAAGATCACGTCCACGGTCGCGCCCGCGGGTAGCGAAGTCGTCTCCTCCGGCACCTCGAGCAGGCTGTTCGCCCCGGCCATCGCGGAGAGCAGGTGCGAGCCGGGTCCGCCGTGCGGGGTCACCGTCGCGGTCGCCGGGTCGAACACCGCTCTGCGGTACTGCCGTCTGCCCGCCGAGGTCTTCTCCAGCGGCTCGGTCAGCACGGCCTGCCTCGTCGGCCGCTGGTTGCGGTGGTGCCCGGCCGCCGAACGCAGCGCCGGGCGCACGAAGATCTCGAACGACACCATGGAGCTGACCGGGTTACCGGGCAGCGTCACCACCGCGGGGCCGTCCCGGTAGCGCCCGCAGCCCTGCGGCATCCCCGGCTGCATCGCGACCTTGGTGAACTCCACGCCGTTGCCCGCCAGCGCGTCCTTGACCACCTCGTACGCCCCGGCGCTGACCCCGCCGGAGGTGAGGATCAGGTCGGTGGTCTCCAGGTGCGGCTGCAGCGCGGCGTGGAACGAGTCCACGTCGTCGGGCACGAACCGCAGCAGCTGCGCCTCGCCGCCGGCCTCGCGCACCGCAGCGGCCAGCATCAGCCCGTTGGACTCGTAGATCTGCCCGGCGCGCAGCGGCGAACCCGGTTCCACGAGTTCCGAACCGGTGGACAGCACCAGGACCCGCACCGGCCGCCGCACCGGCAGCCGCGCGGCGCCGACGGCCGCGGCGATGCCGAGCTGCGCCGGGCCCAGGGACACTCCGGCGTGGAGCACCGCCGTGCCGACCTGCACGTCCTCCCCGGCTCGGCGCAGGTGCGCACCGGGTTGCACGGAGGCGTGCAGGCGCACCTCGGAGGTCCCGGCGTCGGTGCGTTCCACCGGTACGACCGCGTCCGCTCCCGCGGGCATCTGCGCGCCGGTCATGATCCGGTGCGCGGTGCCGGGCTGCAGCGGCGGGCTGTCGATCCGGCCTGCCGGGACGTCTTCGCTGACCGGCAGCGTCACCGGGTCGTCCGGGCCCGCTTCGGCCACGTCCACCGAGCGGACCGCGTAACCGTCCATCGCGGAGTTGTCGAACGGTGGCAGCGGGATCGCCGCCACCAGGTCTTCGGCCAGCGCCAGGTCCAGGCAGTCCGCCAGCGGGCGGGACTCGGCGCGGGCCGGGGGCAGCAGGGTGGCGATCCGCGCCTGGTGTTCGGGCACCGGGGTCAACCCGGATGGTCCAGTTGCTTGGGGCACGCCCCGATCATCGGTCATGGGGTGCCGCGCTGTCGCCACCGGCGTGCCAAAAGCGACTTGCGCCGCTGGGCTCCGGGGCCGCGGTGGATCGCGCTGCTTCGGTGGGTGATGGTTCGTGCGCGTTTCGCTTCCGCTTCGGGCGGTCGTCGGCTCGGTGCTGTGGCCGTTGCGTGGCAACGGCGCGTCCGCATCGGCGACCGGCGCCGGGTGTCCTCATTGGAAACCGGCGCTGGGTGTCCTCATAGGCGACCGGCGCTGGGTGTCCTTATAGGCGACCAGCGCTGGGCGCCCTCATGGCAAACTGCCTCCGACCGCGCGGCGACCGGAGGAGGGCATGTGCAGGTACGAACCCGTCACACGCCGTCGTTCGGGGTCGCCAGGCTGCTGCTCGCGCCCGGCGAGCCGGTCCGGATCGCGGCCGGTTCGATGCTGGCCACCAGCTACGGCGTCGTGGTCGAAGCGCGCACCGGTGGCGGCCTGCTCAAGTCGCTGACCAGGGGAGCCTTCGGCGGCGACGCGGCGGTGACCACCTGCACGGCCGGGCAGCAGGGCGGTTGGGTCGACGTGGCGGGGCCGTTGCCCGGCGACCTCAACGTGCTCGAGCTGGACGGGCGCGGCTGGTGCGTCGCGCGCGGTGCCTGGCTCGCCTCCGGCGGGACGACGCACAGCGACGACCAGTGGCCCGGGTTCAACAACCTCTTCGGCGGTGAGCCCGGATTCCTCAGCCACGTCAGCGGACCGGGTCCGGTGGTGCTGGCCTGCTACGGCGCGTTGGACGTGATGACCTTGCAGCCCGGTGAGTTCGTCACCGTCGATCCGGGGCACGTGGTGGCCTACGCGGATGCGGTGCAGACCCGGTTGCGCCAGGCCGGTCAGGGCGTGCCGCAGTCGATGCGCACCGGGGAGGGGCTGGTGTTCGACTTCGCCGGCCCGGGACAGGTGCTGGTGCAGACGCGGGATCCCCGCGGTCTGGCGTCCTGGTTGCAGGCGCAGGGTTCCGCGGGCCGTTCCTGACCGCTCGAATGCGGTGCTGCAAATGATCACCGTTTCGCGCATTGCGCGGTGCTGCACGGCCGGTGTTCGTCCGTCTCGAGAATCTCCGTTCGGCGGAATATGCCGCGGCGGTGGTCCGCGGGAAAGGCTTATCCGATGTATCCGATGACGGTGCGTGCTGCATAAATACACCCGTTCGGCCCAGCATTTCGCGGAAAAGTCGCAATGGTGAACGGCGGACGAATCGCGCCTTCTCGGGTAGCGTGACCCCTGCTCCAGCGGCGCTTTCGGGAGCGCCGTGCATCATTGTTTCCACTAGGAGGACGCCGTGGCGGTCGGCACGGTCAAATGGTTCAACTCGGAAAAGGGCTACGGCTTCATCGCCACCGACGGTGGTTCCGATGTGTTCGTGCACTACACCTCGATCAACATGTCCGGTTTCCGCACCCTTTCGGAAGGCGACCGGGTCGAATTCGAGGTGAAACCGGGGCGCGACGGCCGAACCCAGGCGGACGGCGTCCGTAAGGTCTGAGGCGCGCACTGCGGGCCCGGCTCCGGATCGGGGCCGGGCCGCGTGCTGTCCGGCGAATTCGCGCCGCCCGCGATTCGGTGCCCGCGCATCCGGTGCTCGATTCGCCGCCGGTCCCGTCCAGATCTGGTCCGCTGGGTCGATCCGCTGCTGGGCCGGTTTGCTGCTGGGCCGGTTTGCTGGGCCGATCCGACGACGCGCTCCCGGAACCCGCAGACGTCGCTGATCGCCGACCGTTAGGCTCCCCCGCGTGTCGGAAGACCTCACCGGACGCCGCCTCGGCCACTTCAAGATCGACGGGGTGCTGGGCCGCGGCGGGATGAGCGTGCTCTACCGCGCCACCGATACCCGCCTGGGCCGCAAGGTCGCGCTCAAGGTCATGGGCGAGCACATCACCGGTGATGCCGAGTTCCGCGAGCGGTTCGTCGACGAGGCCCGCAACACCTCAGCCATCGACCACGCGAACGTCGTGCCGCTGTACGACTTCGGCGAGATCGACGGGATGCTCTACATCGCGATGCGGCTGGTCGACGGGTCCGACCTGGCCAGCCTGATCAAGGACGGCCCGATCTCGCCGTACCGCGCGGTGGAACTGCTCAGCCAGGTAGCCGAGGCGCTGGACATGCTGCACGAGCGCGGGCTGGTGCACCTGGACCTCAAACCGGCGAACGTGCTGGTGACCTCGCGGGAGTCCGCGGGCGAGCACGTGTACCTCGCGGATTTCGGGCTGACCCGCCGCGGCGCTACCGGGCACCGCACCAGCTCCGGCGACTTCCTCGGGTCGCCGACCTACGCCGCGCCGGAGCACTTGCGCGGCGAGCCGGTCGACGGACGCACCGATCTCTACGCGCTGTGCTGCATGCTGTTCGCCTGCCTGACCGGCCGCCCGCCCTTCCAGGGCGACGTGCAGGAGGTCATCCAGGGTCACTTGAACGCCGAGCCGCCGTCCGCGACGGCGCTGCTGTCGCTGCCGGCGGGGATCGACGCCGTGCTGCGCAACGGCATGTCGAAGAAGCCGGACCAGCGCTACGACGACTGCCGGAAGCTGATGGCGGCCGCGAAGGAAGTGCTGGCGCAGTCCGGGGATGCGCGCACGAAGCGCACCATGCCCGCGGTCGGGCCGCCTTCCGGTCCGCAGCCCGCGCAACCCGGCCCGGTGCCGAACCAGGGCGGACCGGGTTCGGCACCGCCGGTGGCTCCCGGGCCGTTCGGGCCGTCCTACCCGCAGCAGGGCGGTCGGCATCCGGGCGGGCAGCCTCCGGGCTCGCAGCCTCCGGTGAGCCCTCCGGGTGTGCAGCCGCCGGGTGCCCAGCATCCCGGTGCCCAGCCGCAGCCTCCGGGCGTCCGACCTCCCGGTGCCCGGCCGCCGGGAACCCAGCCGCCGGGCGGCGAACCGGTCCGGCTGCGGCCGCCGATGCCCGCGCAGGGCTCGCCGTTCGCGGCCAAGCGGACCGGCGGCACGGCGAAGTGGCTGGTGCCGCTGCTGATCGCGGTGGCTGTTGTCGTGCTCGCGGTCCTGTTCATCGCGATGGCGGTCTCGTCGGGCGGTTCCGGCGGCGGCCCGTCCGGCGGTTCACCGCCGTCCTCGTCGTACAACAGCACCGAACTGCCCACCGAGGTCCCCACGGTCGGCGGCTGAACGGCCTGATCACCTGGGCGAACCCGATGCGCCCGCTCGATCGGGCGAAAAGCGGTCTGCGCCGGAGCGGAGCGGGCGAGCGGCTTGCACTCGATGTGTGTGAGTGCTAAACCTGGATCTGGCACTCAGCGCAGTTGAGTGCCAGGTCGGGACGGTGAGGCCGTCGCGCCGGTGCCACACGACGGTGCCGCCGCGTCCGGTCGTCCGTCGCGGGCACCGAGCCTGGCCGAGCACAGAGTCCTGCCACGGGGTGAACATCCCCCGCGTGGCGTCCAGACAGGTGGAGGACCACACCGCAATGGCCAAGATGATCGCGTTCGACGAGGAAGCCCGCCGCGGCCTTGAGCGCGGCATGAACACCCTCGCCGACGCCGTCAAGGTGACGCTCGGGCCGAGGGGCCGCAACGTCGTGCTCGAAAAGAAGTGGGGCGCGCCGACCATCACCAACGACGGCGTCTCCATCGCCAAGGAGATCGAGCTCGAGGACGCCTGGGAGAAGATCGGCGCCGAGCTCGTCAAGGACGTGGCGAAGAAGACCGACGACGTCGCCGGTGACGGCACGACGACCGCCACCGTGCTGGCCCAGGCGCTGGTGCGCGAGGGTCTGCGCAACGTGGCGGCAGGCGCCAGCCCGATCGCCCTCAAGCGGGGCATCGAGAAGGCCACCGAGGCGATCGCCGAGCAGCTGCTCAAGAACGCCAAGGAGATCGAGACCAAGGACCAGATCGCCGCCACCGCGGGGATCTCGGCCGGCGACCGCCAGATCGGCGAGCTCATCGCCGAGGCGATGGACAAGGTCGGCAAGGAAGGCGTCATCACCGTCGAGGAGAGCAACACCTTCGGGCTCGAGCTCGAGCTCACCGAGGGGATGCGCTTCGACAAGGGCTACATCTCCCCGTACTTCGTGACCGACACGGAGCGGATGGAGGCGTCCCTCGACGACCCGTACATCCTGCTGCTGAGCAGCAAGATCTCGAACATCAAGGACCTGCTCCCGCTGCTGGAGAAGGTCATGCAGTCGAACAAGCCGCTGCTGATCATCTCGGAGGACGTCGAGGGCGAGGCCCTGTCCACCCTGGTGGTCAACAAGAGCCGCGGCACGTTCAAGTCGGTCGCGGTCCAGGCCCCCGGCTTCGGCGACCGCCGCAAGGCGATGCTGCAGGACATGGCGATCCTGACCGGCGGCCAGGTGATCTCCGAGGAGGTCGGCCTGAAGCTGGAGAGCGCCGACCTGCCGCTGCTGGGCCAGGCGCGCAAGGTCGTCGTCACCAAGGACGAGACCACCATCGTCGAGGGCGCCGGTGACGACGAGCAGATCGCCGGCCGGGTCAACGAGATCCGCGCCGAGATCGACCGCTCGGACTCCGACTACGACCGCGAGAAGCTGCAGGAGCGGCTGGCCAAGCTGGCCGGCGGCGTGGCCGTGATCAAGGCCGGTGCGGCGACCGAGGTCGAGCTCAAGGAGCGCAAGCACCGGATCGAGGACGCGGTCCGCAACGCCAAGGCCGCCGTCGAGGAGGGCGTCGTCGCCGGTGGCGGCGTTTCCCTGCTGCAGGCGACCGTGGCCGCGTTCGACGACCTCAAGCTGGAGGGCGACGAGGCGACCGGCGCGAACAGCGTCCGGCTGGCCGTCGAGGGCCCGCTCAAGCAGATCGCCATCAACGCCGGCCTCGAGGGCGGCGTCGTGGCGGAGAAGGTCAAGGGCCTCGCCCCCGGCCACGGCCTCAACGCCGCGACCGGCGAGTACGAGGACCTGCTGGCCGCGGGCGTCACCGACCCGGCCAAGGTCACCCGCTCGGCGCTGCAGAACGCCGCGTCGATCGCCGCGCTGTTCCTGACCACCGAATCCCTGGTCACCGATATTCCCGCGCCGGAACCGGCTGCCCCCGCAGGCAACCCCGGCATGGGCGGCATGTATTGATGTCCACCTGAATGCGCAAGGCGCGACTC
>NZ_JAFRFW010001052.1:0-4943 GCF_017434145.1 Saccharopolyspora sp.
GGGCCCCGGGTCGGGTGGAACGCCTTCGGCTGATCAAAGCCGCGAGCGAGGTCGAGGCGCTGCGGATGGCCTGCGCCGCGGCCGACCGCGCGCTGGCCGACCTGATCGAGCACGGCGGGCTGCGTCCCGGCCGCACCGAGCTGGAGGTGGCCCGCGAGCTCGAAGCGCGGATGCTGGAGCACGGCGCGGCAGGTCCGTCGTTCGAGACGATCGTGGCCGCAGGGGCGAACTCCGCGGTCCCGCACCACCGGCCGACCGGCGCGGTGCTGGCCGCGGGGGATTTCGTGAAGCTGGACTTCGGCGCCCTGGTCGACGGCTACCACTCGGACATGACCCGCACCGTCGTGCTCGGCGCGCCCGCCGACTGGCAGCGCGAGGTCTACGACCTCGTCCGCGCCGCGCAGACCGCCGGGTGCGACGCGGTGCGCGTGCCTGCAGGCGTGCGCGAAGTGGACGGCGCGGCCCGCAAGGTGATCGAGGACGCGGGCTACGGCGAGCGGTTCGTGCACGGCCTCGGCCACGGCGTGGGCCTGGAGATCCATGAGGCACCGGCGTTGTCCCAGCGGGGAGACGGTACGATTCAACCGGGGATGGCGGTCACCGTCGAACCCGGCGTGTACTTGCCGGAGCGTGGCGGGGTCCGCATCGAGGACACCCTGGTGGTGCGGGACAGCACCACGGAGCTCCTCACCTTGACGACCAAGGAACTCGTCGCCGTTTGAGCGCGGGGCGCGCGCGGCCGCAGCCGGGCCGCCGATCCGCGCCCGGTGCAGCAAACCGCAGCCCGTAGCACAGGAGAGAACGGACACGTGGCAACCACGAACGACCTCAAGAACGGACTCGTGCTCAACCTCGACGGCCAGCTCTGGTCGGTGGTGAACTTCCAGCACGTCAAGCCGGGCAAGGGCGGCGCCTTCGTGCGCACCACGCTGAAGAACGTGCTTTCCGGCAAGACGCTGGACAAGACGTTCAACGCCGGGGTGAAGGTGGACACCGCCAACGTGGACCGGCGCGAGATGACCTACCTCTACTACGACGGCACCGACTACGTGTTCATGGACCCCGACACCTACGACCAGGTCGCCGTCTCGGGCAAGGTCGTCGGCGAGGCCGCGAACTACATGCTGGAGAACAGCAAGGTGAACGTGGCGCGGCACAACGACGAGCCGCTGTACGTGGAGCTGCCCGCTTCGGTCGAGCTGAACATCGAGCACACCGACCCGGGCGTGCAGGGCGACCGCTCCACCGGTGGCACCAAGCCCGCCACGCTGGAGACCGGTGCCGAGGTGCACGTCCCGCTGTTCCTCAACACCGGCGACAAGGTCAAGGTCGACCCGCGCGACGGCCGCTACCTGGGCCGCGTCAACAAGTGATCCGTTCCCGGGGAACAGCCGAAAGAGAGATGTGAGTTGGGCTCACGGAGCAAGGCCCGCAAGCGGGCGGTGGACGTGCTGTACGAGGCCGATCTGCGCGGTCTCGAGGCGGTGACGTTGCTGTCCGAGCGGCTCGCCGCGCCCGAGGCCGCGCCGGTCGCCGACTACACGGTGACCCTGGTCGAGGGCATCGCCGCGAACCTGCGGCGCATCGACGAGGTGCTCGTCGAGCACGCCGAGGGCTGGACGCTGGGCCGGATGCCCGCGGTGGACCGCGCGGTGCTGCGGCTGGGGCTCTACGAGCTGCTGTGGAGCGAGGACGTGCCGCCGGCGGTGGCCATCGACGAGTCCGTGGAGCTGGTGAAGGACCTGTCCACGGACGACTCGCCGCGGTTCGTCAACGGCGTGCTCGGCCGGATCGCCGGTATCAGCGACCGGCTGCGCACCTCGATCCGCAACCTGGAGGCCGCCGAAGCGGCCGCAGCCGAACGCGCCGAGTCCGACGCGCAGCACTGAGGGTCTCCGGACGCGCACGAAGCCGTCGTAACGGGTTCCCGAACGCCGAGCGGGCCGCTCGCCCCCACGCGAGTGGCCCGCTCGATGCGTTTCGGAAAACCATTGCCCCGAGCGCGGAAACGTCCTCCGCGCACGATTCGCCCGCGGGCGACCGCGACCCCGGAGCAGGCGGGGCCGCGGCCACCGTTGCGGGTCTCACTCCTCCCGGGCGGGTCGCGCCTCGGGCGGCAGCACGCCCCAGTCGATGAGCTGCTCGGTCAGCTCGCCCGGGGTCATGTCGTAGATGATGGCGAGGGATCGCAGGTCCTCGGTCCGGATGGACAGCACCTTGCCGTTGTAGTCGCCGCGCTGGCTCTGGATGGTCGCCGCGTACCGGGCCAGCGGCCCGACCTTCTCCGCGGGCAGTTGCTACAACCGCTCCAGATTGATCACGACCTTGGTGGCCGGTTCGGCACCGGAGGGCACCCGTCCCTCCGGGAGCAGTTCCGCGACCGGAACACCGTAGAAATCGGCCAGTTCGGCGAGTTTCTGCACGGTCACCGCCCGGTCGCCACGTTCGTAGGACCCGACGACCACGGCCTTCCACCGCCCGCCTGACTTCTGCTCGACGCCGTGCAGCGAGAGACCCTGCTGCTGGCGGATAGCGCGGAGCTTGCCGCCCAGCGCCTTGGCGTAGTCGCCCATGTGGCGTTTCTCCGTTTCATTCGCCCCGTCAGCCTAGCGCGGTTGTCGGGGAGGAAAGCTCAGATTGATACGGAGAGTAATGTTCGCTCGCAAGTGTCACTAGGTCAAGTTGGTCTTCGTGTGGCGGCAGGGCGAGTACGCCCACACCACCCGGACGATTGACCCCGGGACGCTGATAGCGTACAAGCCGAGCACGGCGTGCACTCGGTGGACGCGCCGATGTTCCCACCAAGGGCCGGATACTCGATCACCGCGTCCGGAGTGGATCGAACCATCCTTTAAGGACCCGTCCAGTGAGGCGGGGAAGGAGGCACGCCCGTGGCGTCACGCCGGCAGGCGGGCGCGGCGGATCCGGCGGGGCAGCGGGAGCTGCTCTCGGCCGGTGACGTAGCGCGCACGGTAGCCCGCATCGCTCATCAGATCATCGAGAAGACCGCGTTGGACACCGCGGGCAGCACCGACGTGGTTCTGCTGGGCGTGCCCACTCGTGGCGCGCCGCTGGCGCGGCGGTTGTCCGCACGGATCGCCGAGTTCAGCGGGGCGACCGTGGAAACCGGCACGCTGGACATCACGCTCTACCGCGATGACCTGCGCAAACGGCCGAACCGGCCACTGGAACCGAGCAGCCTGCCCGCTGCGGGCATCGATGGCGCGCAGGTCGTGCTCGTCGATGACGTGCTGTTCTCCGGCCGCACCGTGCGGGCCGCGCTCGACGCCCTGCGCGATCAGGGACGGCCGCGCGCGGTGCAGCTCGCGGTGCTGGTCGACCGCGGGCATCGGGAGTTGCCGATCCGCGCGGACTACGTCGGCAAGAACGTGCCGACCTCCCGCAGCGAGGAGGTCGCGGTCCGGCTCTCCGAGGTCGACGACGTCGACTCGGTGGTGCTGCGGCGCAGCGAGGAGGTGCGGTGATGCGGCACCTGCTGACGACCGAGGGCCTGGACCCGCAGACCGCGACGACGATCCTGGACACCGCGGACACGCTCAAGCAGACCTTGCTGGGCCGCGAGGTGCGCAAGTTGCCGACGCTGCGCGGGCGCACCGTGATGACGATGTTCTACGAGAACTCCACGCGCACGCGGGTGTCGTTCGAGGTCGCGGGCAAGTGGATGAGCGCCGACGTGATCAACGTGTCGGCCTCGGCCTCGTCGGTGGGCAAGGGCGAGTCGTTGCGCGACACCGCGCTGACGCTCTCTGCCGCGGGCGCGGACTGCGTGATCGTGCGGCACCCGGCTTCCGGGGCGGCGCACCGGCTCGCGGGCTGGCTCGACGAAGCGGGCACGCAGATCGTCAACGCCGGCGACGGGATGCACGAGCACCCGACCCAAGCCCTGCTGGACGCCGCGACGCTGCGGGAGCGGCTGGGTGAGCTGGCGGGGCGCCGGATCGCCGTGGTCGGCGACCTGCTGCACAGCCGGGTCGCGCGCTCGAACGTGCACTTGCTGCGCACCTTGGGCGCGCAGGTGGTGCTGGTGGCGCCGCCGACGCTGGTGCCGCACGGGATCGAGCACTGGGGCGCCGAGGTCCGCCACGAGCTCGACCCGGAACTTCCCGGGCTGGACGCGGTGATGCTGCTGCGGGTGCAGGCCGAGCGGATGCACGGCGGGTTCTTCCCGTCGGCGCGGGAGTACTCGATCGCCTACGGCCTGAACGAGAAGCGGCTGGCGAAGCTGCCGGAGCACGCCGTGGTGCTGCACCCCGGCCCGATGCTGCGCGGCATGGAGATCGCCCCGGCGGTCGCGGATTCACCGCGGGCGGCCATCACCGAGCAGGTCCGCAACGGGGTGCACGTGCGCATGGCGGTGCTCTACCACCTGCTGGCCGGAGAGGAGATCGCGGCATGAGCCGGGTGCTGATCAAGGAAACCCGCCCCTACGGCGAGGGCGAGCCGGTGGACGTGCTCGTCGACGGCGAGCGCATCGCCGAGATCGGCGCGGACCTGACCGCCGATGCCGACGAGGTGGTGCGCGCCGGTGGAGCCGTGCTGCTGCCGGGCTTCGTGGACCTGCACACGCATCTGCGCGAACCGGGCCGGGAGGACGCCGAGACCGTCGAGACCGGCTCCGCAGCGGCCGCCCTGGGCGGCTACACGGCGGTTTTCGCGATGGCCAACACCGACCCGGTCGCGGACAACGCGGTGATCGTGGAGCACGTCCGGCGCCGCGGCGACGAGATCGGCCTGGTCGACGTGCACCCGGTGGGCGCGGTGACGCAGGGGCTGGCCGGTGAGCAGCTGGCCGAGCTGGGCGCGATGGCGCGTTCGGGCGCCGAGGTGCGGGTGTTCTCCGACGACGGCAAGTGCGTGGACGACCCGCTGGTGATGCGCCGCGCGCTGGAGTACACGAAGGCGCTGGGCGCGGTGGTGGCCCA
>NZ_JAFRFW010001053.1:0-1897 GCF_017434145.1 Saccharopolyspora sp.
CCAGGAGTCCGGCATCGCACTCGGCGACCTCGTCGCCACCCGCGCCCGCGAGGTCGCACTGACGACGCTGCAAGGCGCACCGGTCGAGGTGGAGAGCCTGGTGATCAACCGGGGCGGGGATCTGGTGGGACGAGCGGCTTTCGAGTAGATCGCCGGGTTTTCGGGCTGGGCGGTGTAAGGCCGTGGCGCAACTCGGCCATCGATGCTTCGGCAGCGGGCAGCATCGTGACCGGCCGGGGAACCCGTCGGCGCACTTCCCGATGATCGCGCCGGAGCGATCAGGCCCCGGTCCTCCGGCCGTCGAGGCCGAGGACGGCGGCGGTCACCGGGGCCGGGTGGCCCGCTTGCCGCCAGTGCAGGTGCGCGGGGCCGGAAAGCAGGGGAGTGCGCGGGTCGATTCCGCTTGCGCGGTAAGCGAAAGCCTCTTCGTGCGAGTAGACGATCACGACGTCGACCACCCCGGAAGGCCAGTACCGCGCGTACAGCAGTGCGTCGAGCTCACCCACGTCGTTGTGCACCGGGACGCAGCGGAATCCTTGCGAGACCAGCGAACGCAGGTTCTCAATCGCGTCCATGCGCACGAACTCCGTTCCACACGGGGAGATTCAGCGGAGGTAGGCGGGGCCGGGCCGTGTCGGGGGAATCCGGTCCGGCCCCGCCAGGGGCGCCGGTCGCCGCGGAGGGAGGGAGCCGCTGACGTCCGGCTGAACGGTGATCTTCGATACCGGCGACTCTGTGATCTCCGTCTGATTGAGCACACTACAGTTGATGTAGATCAGTCATCTATTCCTCGATCGGGTGATCAACGATCAGTGCACTATCGTCAGGCGACGCCGCAGAGGAGGAGGCCCGTGCCGAATTCGCCCAGTCCGACCGTGCTCAAGCGGTGGATCGCCTTCGAGCTGCGCAAGCTCCGGGAGAACGCCGGAGTGACGCGCGATCAAGCTGCGAAGGCGGTGCGCGGTAGCGAACCCGGCGTCGGCCACTTCGAGACCGGCCGCTCGTTGCCTTCGGCGTTGCAGTTGGACAAGCTCCTGGAGACCTACGGTGTTCCGGAGCGCGCCGAGTTCTTCCAGCGCATCCGCAACCAAGCGAAGAAGGGCAAGGACTGGTGGATCAAGTTCGACTTCACCGGTGAAGTTCTGCCCGAGTACTTCAAGCTGTTCCTCGGTCTCGAATCCTGCGCCGCCTCTATCGAGAGCTTCGACGCGCAGCTCGTCCCCGGTCTGCTGCAAACCGACGCCTACGCGGAAGCGGTGGTGCGCGGCATCAATCCGGAGCTGCCGGACGACGACGTCTCCCGGCGCGTCGAACTCCGCATGGCCCGCCAGCGGCAGGTGCTCAACCGCGACGGCGGCGCACCCGTCGTGTGGTCAGTGATCCACGAATCGGTGCTGCGCCTGCAAGTCGGCGGTTCGGACGTGATGCGCGAACAGTTGGAGTATCTGATCGATGTGATGAAGGAACCAAACGTCACCGTGCAGGTTCTTCCGATGGCCGCGGGCGTGCACACTGGCGCTGATGGGACGTTCGTCTACCTACAGTTCCCGCCTGAGCTGGAGAACGATCCGGGAACCGTGTACGTCGAGACTCGAGTGAAGAGCTACTACTACGAGCAACCCGCCGAGATCGCGGACTACCGCGCGGCGCTACGACGGTTGCAGGTGCAGGCGTGCAAACCGGAGGAGACCGAAGCGTTGCTCCGCGAACTGTTGAAGGAATCGTGATCGCATGACCACCGATCCTGCCGGGTCGCTGACCGACCGGTCGATGAACTGGCGCAAGTCCTGCCGCCGCCAGGCGACCGGCAGCGTCGCGGTCGCGTCCGCACCGGGTGTCGGCGGCGGCCGCGACTCGAAGCACGGCTCGACGAGCCCGCTCCTGGGGTTCGCGGCGA
>NZ_JAFRFW010001054.1:0-1527 GCF_017434145.1 Saccharopolyspora sp.
AGGTGCCGCTGGTTGAGGTTGGCGTGCTCCGGCGACGGGTCCTCATCGCCCCACGGGTAACGCAGCGAGCGGCCGCTGCGCGGGTCGTACCGGGCCGCCTTCTCCCACTCCTGCTCGGTCGGCAGCCGTTTGCCCGCCCAGCGCGCGTACGCCTCGGCTTCGTGGAAGCTGACGTGCATGACCGGCTCGTCACCCGGCACCGGTTCGACGTGCCCGAAGCGGCGGCGCATCCAGCGATCGCCGTCGCGCCGCCAGAACCGCGGCGCGGACAGCTCGGCGCGCTGCCGGTAGGCCCAGCCGTCCTCGCTCCACCAGCGCGGCTGCTCGTATCCGCCGGCTTCGATGAACCGCATGAACGCGGCGTTGGTGACCGGTGTGCTGTCGATGGCGAAGTCGTCCACGTGCACCCGGTGCGCGGGCCGCTCGTTGTCCAGCGCCCACGGCTCGGTGGAGGTGCCCATCACGAACGGTCCGCCGGGCACGAAGACCTCCGGCGCCAGACCGTCCACTTCGGACGCCGACGGCGGCTGCACGTCGGTGAGCACCGGGGCGCCCTTGCGCAGCTGATGAGTCGCCAGCATCGTCTCGTCGTGCTGCTGCTCGTGCTGCACGATCATGCCGAAGGCGAACGCCCGGTCCACCAGCCTGCGGCCCTCCAGCGGCGTGCTGTCGAGCAGGTCCAGCACCTTGTCCCGCACGGTTCCCACGTAGGAGCGCGCTTCGGACGGGCCGAGCAGCGGCAGCTGCGGGCGGTCCGAACGCGGGTGCTGGAACGCGTCGTAGAGGTCGTCGATGTCCGGGCGGACCGCCTCGCGCCCGCCGACGTCGCGCACCAGCCAGATCTCCTCCTGACTGCCGATGTGCGCGAGGTCCCACACCAGCGGCGACATCAGCGGCGAGTGCTGCTGGACGAGGTCGTCGTCGTCCACGCTGTCGGTGAGCACGGCGCTGCGCTCACGGGTGCGGACGAGGTCTTCGGCCGCGCGGGAACGCAGTCGCTCGATACCCAGCTCGGCCAGGTTTCCCCTGCTCGCAGGGCGTTCGTTCGGCGGCTCGGTGCTCACCGGATCACCTCCAGGGTTTCGCGGGAACGCGCCAAGGCCCTTCTGTTCGCTGCCCCGGCGCGCGGGATTCCAAACGCGCGGGTTCAGCTCGAAGCGCCGACCGCGGCCAGTCGGCCTGCCACGGTCTCGGCGAGGCGTCCTGCCAGCTGCGGATGCGTCCCGTCGAGGCGGCGGGCGGCCAGCGCCAGCACGTCCGCGGCGGTGCGGGCCAGCACCGGATCCTGCAGCCCGCAACGGGCGGCGTCGACCCACCGGCCCGCGGCGGGAGCGGCCAGCTCCACCACCTCGTCCACCGTGGACTCGTCGGCGAACAGCGCGAACAGCGCGGCGGCGGGCAGCATCCAGCCATCCCCGCCCTGCGTGTCCAGGTAGCGCACCTCGAAGTAGCCGCGCGGGCGCACCGGCGGGAACAGCGTGGTCAGGTGGTAGTCCAGGTCGGCGTAGGTCGGCGGCTCCGGCAGCG
>NZ_JAFRFW010001055.1:0-4808 GCF_017434145.1 Saccharopolyspora sp.
CTACAAGGCGTACGAGAACGACGGGCTGGTCTTCCCCACCGACCCGGCGGGCGCCATCGAAGGGCCGCGGATGTGCCCGCACTGGGCGGGCCGGATGGTGTTCGCCTCGCCAGACCGCTATTCGACCTACTACCAGTACACGGACAAACCAGGTGCCACGCACTGGTGCGTCGCGCACGTCGACCCGAACCGCGGGCGGGATTTCGCGATCACGCTGGGCGTGCCGTACACCGAGTCGCGCTGGTTCCGGGGGCGGGAGACGACGAACCACTCGAAGTCCGGCTGCCCGAACGGCGAATGCTGCCAGCGGCCACCGACCGAACTCGCCAACCGGTGGCAGGGCATGGTGTGGCCGTCCGCGCGGGCGCACTCGCACGTGCTCTCCGCATTGCCGTCGGACACCTTCCCCGGCGTGGACGAAGCCGACGTGTACGCGTTCCTGGAATCGCACTAGCACTGCTACGGCGGTCAGCGGTCAGCAGTAGCCGCGGCGGGATCACGACCACGAGTTGCGGATCGAGACCGGTTGGCGCTACTGCATGGCACGGGTAGCGCTGCCTTACCGGGTTGGAGCGCGAGAACAGTTGGACGCTGAGTTCGCCGAGCCGATGGGCAGGCGATCAGAAGCACCATGCAGACCAGCGGTCGGACAGATCAGCCGGTCCCGGCTCACCGGCGGTGACGAGCCGGGGCCGGTGGTCATTCCCCGCCCCGTCGCTTGCTCAGCTCGGCGAGCACCACGCGGACCTGGAAAGGCCGCTCCGCTTCGAATGCGTCCGAGCCCTTGACCTCGGCGATCTGCTGATAGTGGCCTTCATCGTCCAGCTCGTGCACTTCCACGCTGGGGATGGCCGGGTCGATGACCCAGTAGCACTCGACGCCCAGCTCCTCGTACAGCGCCTTCTTCGAGTTCCGGTCGTGCAGCGCGGTGCTGCGGGAAAGGACCTCGACCACCAGCGTCGGCGGCACCGGCAGGTGCGTCTCGGTGAAGTCCTCGTCAGGGGCGACCAGCACGTCCGGTTGCAGCTCACTGGTACTGGACGTCCGCAGCGCGAACGGCGCCGGGAGAACTGAGAATACCTCCGGGCACTTTTCTTCGAGCAGCATCCCGAGCAGCAGAACGACCCTTTGGTGCCGGTACCCCGGCGCCGGGGTCACGAGCAAGCTCCCGTCGAGCAATTCGTACCGGCGACCGTCATCGGGCATCGTCTCCAAGTCGTCCACGGTGAGGGGGCGCTCTTCGACCTGCTCGAACACGTGCGGACCGGTCATGTCAGCCATAAGAGCCATCTTGCCCTCCTTTCTTGATCGACGACAGTGAAGCACACGGCATCGACAGTGCGTAATCACTCGACTACTCAGTGCGACTTCTTCGAGCGAGTCCGGAGGCGAGTTCGACGAAGCGGGCAGCAGCCGGCGCCAGCGGGCCGGGCCGCCAGAACAACCGGCCGCCGCGGACGACCTTCGGGCGCAGCGGCAGCACGGTCGCGCCCTCGCGCGCCGCCCCCGCGGCCATCGATTCGGGCAACAGCGTGGCGCCCGCTCCGGCCAGTACCAGCGGCACGATCATCGCCTGGTGCGCGGTCTCCACTGCCACCCGCGGACGCGCATCACGAGCGGCGACGACGTCTTCGATGACCGCGCGGGTCGCAGTGCCCGGCGGAGTCGCGACGAAATCCAACGCCGCAAGCTCCGAAAGCCCGATCCGCTTGCGATCGTGCCCACCGGGCGGCAGCACCGCGTAGACCTCCCGGCCCGGCAGCCGCAAGCCTTCCAGATCATCCGGGTCCGAAGTCGTGTCGACCATCCCCAGTTCGCACTCGCCCGCGCGGACGCTGCTGGTCACGGCCGCACCCAACTCAGGGTCGAGCACCCGGACATCGACCTTCGGGTGGTGGTGCAAGAACTCGCCGAGCAGACCGGCCAGCGGATCCACCGCCAGCGTCGTCTGCGCGACGATGTCCAGGCGCCCGGCGGTGAGGCCGAGCACCTGGCGCACCGAATCGCGCGCGGTGCTCAGATCGCGCACCACCTGACGTGCCGGTTCCAGCAGCGCCTCACCGGCTTGGGTCAGCCGAACGCCGTGCGGGAGGCGGTGGAACAGCTTGCCGCCCAACCGGTTCTCCAACTGCCCGATCGCGGCCGACAGCGACGGCTGGGCGATCCGCAACGCTCTGGCCGCGGCCGTGAAGCTGCCGTTCTCGGCCACGGCCAGGAAGTACTCCACCTCGCGGCGTTCCACACCGACCTCCCAGCACCGGCGACACGAGTCACCGTAACGACGACCGGTGCTCGCCCCGGGTCAGTCGTGCGCCGCCCGGAACCGTTCCCGGGCTTGCTCGTCGGCGACATCGCTGATCTGGTCGTCGGCCATGTCGAAGCGGACCGACCGCAGCCGACCGGTGAAGGCGTTGTCCACCGGCGGGTAGTCGTCGACCACCGGGGAAGCCCGGTCCACCCCGACGTCGAAGGTCTCGTCGAAGGCGAAGTAGTACGGGATCGTCGCTCCCACCCGTCCTTCGGCGACGTTCACGTCGTCGACGCTGAGCACCGCCTTGCCGCCGTTGCCGACTCCGCCGCCGTCGTAGGTGAACTCGAGCCGCACGACGTGCTCGCCCGGCGCCAGCGGCTCGCCGGCGAGCTTGTAGAGATCGGTGCCGAAGTAGTTGTAGGCGTAGTGCGGCCGTCCTCCGTGCAGGTACAGGGACCAGCCGCCGAACCGGCCGCCCTGCGCCACCACGACGCCGTCCGCTCCCGCTTCGGGAATCTCCAGGTCGGCGGTGATGACGTGCGAGCGGTTCTTGACGTTCGGCGCGGTCTCTTCGGTGAGCCGCTTCGCCCCGGCGTGGAAGGTGATCGTGCGCCGGTCGCCGAGCAGGTCGAGCCGACCGGCCTCCTTCGGGTTCTCCCGTTCGGTCATCCGGTCGTCGAGCGGGAAGACGTTGTGCTTGGCCGCTTCCACGAGGAACAGCTGCTGCAGCTCGCGCAGCTTCTCGGGATGTTCGGCGGAGATGTCGTGCGCCTGGCTCCAGTCCACATTGGTGTCGTAGAGCTCCCAGCGGTCGTCGTCGAAGGACCGGCGAGTGCCGTCCTGCACCATCTCCCACGGAGTTCCGTGCCTGGTCACCGCCATCCAGCCGTCGCGGTAGATGCCGCGGTTGCCGACCATCTCGAAGTACTGCACGCGGTGCTGATCCGGCGCCTCGGCATCGTTGAAGCTGTAGCACATGCTGGTGCCTTCGATCGGCTGCTGCGGCACGCCCTGCACTGAAGCCGGATGCGGGATGCCCGCCGCTTCCAGCACCGTCGGCATGATGTCGATGACGTGGTGCCACTGGTTGCGGATTCCGCCGCGCTCCTCGATGCCGCGCGGCCAGTGCACGATCATGCCGTCCCGGGTGCCACCGAGGTGCGAGGCGACCTGCTTGGTCCACTGGTAGGGCGTGTTCATCGCCAGCGCCCAGCCCACCGGGTAGTGCGCGTGCGTCGTCGCGTCACCCAGCGCGTCGCGGTTCGCGTTGATGAACTCGGCGCTGTCCGGGATGCCGGTGGCGAACCGGTGCTCGTTCAACGTGCCGCCGAGCCCGCCTTCCGCGGAAGCGCCGTTGTCGCCGAGGATGTAGACGAACATCGTGTTGTCCAGCTCGCCGATCTCGTCCAGCGCGTCGACGAGGCGGCCGACCTGATCGTCGGTGTGCTCGGCGAAGCCCGCGTACAGCTCCATCAGCGAAGCCGCGGCAGCGCGTTCCTCTTCGGACAGTTCGTCCCAGTGCGGCACACCTTCGGCCCACGGCGCGAGTTCCGTGTCCGGTGGGACGACGCCGAGTTCTTTCTGGCGCTGCAACGTGATTTCCCGCTGCCGGTCCCAGCCGTGGTCGAACGCGCCCCGATACTTGTCCCGGTACTCCTGGGGCACGTGGTAAGGCGCGTGCGTCGCGCCGAACGGCAGGTACGCGAAGAACGGACTGTCCGGCTTGAGCGTGTTCTGCGTGCGCACCCAGTCGATCGCCTGGTCCACCAGATCCTCGGACAGGTGGTAGCCGTCCTCCGGCCGCTGCTTCGGTTCCACGGGGTTCGTCCCGTCGAACAGCACCGGGTACCAGTGGTTCATCTCAGCGCACAGGAAGCCGTAGAACTTCTCGAATCCCTCACCGGTGGGCCACCGGTCGAACGGCCCGGCGGCGCTGACGTCGCGTGCGGGCGTCTGGTGCCACTTGCCGAACGCGGCGGTGTTGTAGCCGTTTCCGTTGAGGACTTGGCCGATCGTGGCCGCGCTGCGCGGCCGGATGCCGGTGTAGCCCGGCGCCGCACTGGCCATCTCCGTGGTCACACCCATCCCCACGGAGTGGTGGTTGCGGCCGGTGAGCAGGGCCTGCCGGGTCGGCGAGCAGATCGCGGTGACGTGGAACTGCGAATACCGCAGCCCGCCATCGGCCAACCGTTCCGCGGCGGGCATCCGGCAAGGACCGCCGAACGAACTGGACGCGCCGAAGCCCATGTCGTCGAGCAGCACCAGCACCACATTCGGTGCCCCCGCCGGAGCGTTCAGCGGCTGCACCGGGTTGAACGCCGGCTCCTGGTCGCGGGCGTCGAGCGAAGTGGCGGAAGGTCTCGGCGCATCCGCTATCGGCAGGTGTTCCCGCGACGGTTCGGATGCGCTCATGCTCTACCTCCGGTCTGTTTCTCGACATGCCGCGACGAAGACGAAAACCCAAGCGGGGCAAGGATTTTCGCGCTCGACGCCGCGGCGAATGCTAGTCGCCGCAGCGCGCCGGGCAAGCGCTTCCACTCTCCGGGCGCGGCCGGAC
>NZ_JAFRFW010001056.1:0-3862 GCF_017434145.1 Saccharopolyspora sp.
GCACGCTTCGCGGGCGGCTTCGGCGATCTCCCGCCCGTGCTCGGTCAGCACCGCGTAGGTCACGCGCCGGTCGGTGTCGCAGGGCTGCCGCACGATCAGGTCGGCCGCGGCGAGCCGGTCGGCGACCTTGGTGAACCCGCCGCTGCTGAGCGCGGCCTCCCTGGCCAGCTTGGTCATCGGCATCCGGTGCTCCGGGGAGCGCACCAGCCGCAGCAGGATGTCGAAGGGCCCTGGTGTGAGACCGAAGCGCTCGGCGATCTCGCTCATCAGGCGCTCTTGGGTGAGGTGGTATCCCTCGATCACCAGTCCCCACCAGGTGACGATCTCGTCGTCGTCGGTGGTGAGGCCGTCGGTACCGGGCTCCGGGAGTCCGGCGGCAGTCGCCGGTTCCCCGCCGTGGAGGTCTTCGCCGTGGATGCCGCCGTTGGGTGTCACCGCGCCAGTCGCGCTGCCAACGCTCACCTGAGCTCCTTTCGATACCGCCATTAGCGGGACGCAAGTGTACCTGCCTGGCGTCTCGCGATGAAATCTCTTGCGCGAAAGAGAGTTGGTCAGTAATGTCCCGGCCGAGGGAGCCGCGCGCTCCCGGAACGCACGAATGCCGGGCAGTCGCCCGGCCGCCTCGAAGGAGCCGTTCATGGGCAACGTCAAGCTCAGCGTCATCTACTACTCGTCGACCGGCACCGGCACCGAGATCGCCAACGCGCTGGTGGCCGAGGCGGAAGCCGCCGGCGCCGAGGTGCGCCTGCGCAAGGCGCCGGAGCTGGCCCCCGACGCCGCGATCGACGCGAACCCGGCGTGGCGGGCGAACCTCGAGGCGACCCGCTCGGTGCCCGACGTCGCGGCCGAGGACGTGGTGTGGGCGGACGCGGTCATCTTCGGTTCGCCGACCCGCTACGGCAACATCGCCGCGCAGCTCAAGCAGTTCATCGACACCCTCGGCGGTGAGTGGCAGCAGGGCCTGCTGGCGGACAAGGTCTACAGCGGGTTCACCTCCAGCGCCACCAAGCACGGCGGTCAGGAGTCCACGCTGCTGGCGCTGTACAACACCATCCACCACTTCGGCGGCATCATCGTCAGCCCCGGCTACACCGACGGCTCGAAGTTCGTCGACGGCAACCCCTACGGCACCAGCCACGTCGACGCGCAGGGCCAGCTGAAGGTCGACGACGAGACCCGCACCGCGGCCAGCGTTCAGGCGCGCCGCGTCGTCAAGGTCGCCCAGGCCCTCAAGGCCGGCCAGGCAGCCTGATCCCAGGACGCCGGTGGGGCCGCGCGCCCCACCGGCACCCATCCTCCCGAACGACGGAGCTTTTCGATGAGCATCGCCACGAGCGGCCTGCACCACGTCACCGCGATCGCCGGTGATCCGCAGCGCAACGCCGACTTCTACCTGCGCACGCTGGGACTGCGGCTGGTGAAGAGCACGGTGAACTTCGACGACCCGGGCACCTACCACCTCTACTACGGCGACGAGGCGGGCCGCCCCGGCTCGTTGCTGACGTTCTTCCCGTGGAAGGGCGCGCCGAGCGGCCGCCGCGGCACCGGGCAGGCCACCACCACCGCGTTCTCCGTGCCGGAGCAGTCCATCGGCTGGTGGCACCGGCACCTGACCGAGCAGGGCGTCGAGGTCGGCGAGGTGCACAACCGCGACGGCGAGGACGCGCTGACCTTCACCGACCCGGACGGACTGGCGCTGTCGCTGGTCGCGCACCCGCAGGGCGATCCGCGCGCGCCGTGGGACAACGGGATCGTGCCCGCTGAGCACGGGGTGCGCGGGCTGCACTCGGTGACGTTGTCGGTCACCGAGGAGGAGGCCACGGCCTGGATGTTCGGCGACCTCGGGCTCACGTTCAGCTCCCAGGAGGACAACCGGTTCCGCTTCGCCGCGGGTGACGGCGGCCCGGGCGCGTTCGTCGACGTGCTGGTCACTCCGGACGAACCGGAAGGACTGGTCGCGGCCGGGACCGTGCACCACGTGGCGTGGCGCGCGCCCGACGAGACCGCGCAGGCCAACTGGCGCGAGGAGCTGGTCGACGCCGGATTGCAGGTGACCTCCATCCTCGACCGGCAGTACTTCCGCTCGATCTACTTCCGCGAGCCCGGCGGCACGCTGCTGGAGATCGCCACCGACGAGCCCGGATTCACCGCCGACGAACCGCTGCTGGAGCTCGGCCGGGAACTGAAGCTGCCGCCGTGGCTGGAGCCGGACCGCGAGCAGATCTCCCGGACGTTGCCGAAGCTCGACCTGCCCGCCGAGAACAACCCGGGGGTGGCGGCTTGAGCGAGCTGTCGCTGACGTACGAACACGTCGACGGCGACCCGGACGCGCCGGTGCTGCTGTTGCTGCACGGCACCGGCGGTGGCCCGAAGGATCTGCTTGGCGTCGCCCAGGAGCTCAGCCCGCGATCTCCGCTGCTGGCCCCGGCCGGTCCGGTGTCCGAAGGCGGTTCCGCGCGCTGGTTCCGCCGGATCGCCGAGGGCGTTTTCGACCACGACGACGTCGTGCGGCGCACCCACCAGCTCGCCGATTTCCTCGCCGCGGCCGTCGAAGAACACGGACTGGGCGGGCGCCGGCTGGTCGCGGTCGGCTTCTCCAACGGCGCGAACATCGCGGCCGCGCTGACGCTGCTGCGGCCCGAGTCGGTCCAGGAGGCGGTGCTGTTCGCCGCGATGCAGCCGGTTCCGGATCCGCCGGTGCACGACCTGACCGGCACCCGGGTGTTCCTGGGCAACGGGCGGATCGATCCGATGGCGCCGCTGGAGTCGGCGGACCGGCTGGTCGCGGACTTGCGCACCCGCTCGGCGGAGGTCACCGAGCACTGGCACGACGGCGGTCACCAGATCACGCTGCCCGGCGTGCACGCCGCGGCCGAATGGCTCGCGGGGCGGTAGGCGCAGCTCCGCGGAAACGCCCTCGCCGGTTCGGGGAGGGGAAAGACGGGCCGTCCGCCGGGTGGGGTGGGCGGCCCGTCCGGCTGCGCGGCCGGTGGCGGGTTCCGAGCGGGATTCCCCGGCGCACGGCTTGTCCGGCGGCACGCCGAGATCATCCGGCTGTCCGGTCTGCGATAATGGAGGTTCCCGGACAGAAGAGGAAGCGATGGATCTCGACCGGCTGCAGGCGGCGGAGACGCTGCACATGCGGCAGCGCGTGACGTTCATGGTCAACCGCTACGAGCTCCGGCTCGACGACGGCTCCGGCCGCGAAGGTGACCTGGTGGCCTTCGCCCAGCAGAAGCGGGTCAGCTTCAAGGAGCAGGTCACGTTCTACGCGGACCAGGACAAGCAGCGGGCGCTGGCGAGCTTCCGGGCGCGCAACGTCGTCGACCTCGCCGCCGGTTACGACGTCACCGACGCCCGCGGCGCGCCGCTGGGCGTGTTCCGCAAACGGTTCGGGAAGTCCTTGCTGCGCTCCACCTGGGATCTGGAGCAGCCCGGTTCGGTCGCCGCGAAGGGGCAGGAGCGCAGCATGGCGGTCGCGCTGCTGCGGCGGCTCTGGGAGATCGTCCCGTTCGTGGAGAACATCCCGTTCATGATCCCGTACCACTTCGACTTCACCGCCGAGGACGGCGCGGGATTCGCGGTCACGAAAAAGTTCGCGCTGCGCGACCGCTACGTCATCAAGATCGACGATCCGCGGCTGGACCGCAGGCTGGTGATCGCCCAGGCCGTCGCGCTGGACGCGCTGCAGGGCCGGTGAGTTGCAGCCCGGTGAACGGGCGCTGATCAGGCTCGCAGCACGTCGAGCACGATCCCGGCGAGTAGCTGGGGCCGGTCCAGCGGCAGCGCGTGGCTGGCGTCGGCCACGGTGACCAGCTCTCCGCGCGGGAACAGCCGCACCAGCTCGGCGTGCGTCGCATCC
>NZ_JAFRFW010001057.1:0-11799 GCF_017434145.1 Saccharopolyspora sp.
ACGGTCTGCAACCGCAGCACCGTCGAAGCCGCCAGCACCACCGGGTCGACCGTCGCCTCCGGCCGCGACCCGTGCCCGCCGCGGCCGAACAGCCGGACGTGCAGCGTGTCGCTGGCGGACATGGCCAGGCCGGAGCGGGTGAGCACGTGCCCGGCGGGCATCGGCGCGAGGTGCTGGCCGAGCGCCACGTCCGGGGTGCCGAAGCGGTCGAACAACCCGTCCTCGACCATCGCGCGCGCACCGCCGCCGGCCTCCTCCGCGGGCTGGAGCACGAACAAGATCGTGCCGGACCAGGAATCCCGCCTCGCGGCAAGGCTTTCCGCCGCACCGAGCAGCCAGGTGACGTGCAGGTCGTGCCCGCAGGCGTGCGCCACCGGAACCTCGATGCCCTGCGAATTCGTCGCGACCCGGGTGCTGGCGTAGGACAGCCCGGTCTCCTCCCGCACCGGCAGCGCGTCCATGTCGGCGCGCAGCAGCACGGTCGGCCCGGCACCGTTGCGCAGGACCCCGGCCACGCCGGTGCGGCCGATCCCGGTGGTGACTTCGCACCCGGCCGCGCGCAGGGCGTCCGCCCCGATGCCCGCGGTCCGGTGCTCCTCGAACGACAGCTCCGGGTTGCGGTGCAGGTCGACGTAGCGGCTTTCCAGGTCGCTCATGTTGCTCCTTCCGGCGGTACTGCCCGGAAGTCTCGGATCGCGTCGTGCTGCTTGCAACGTGCGCGAGAGCGACGCGACACGCGGCGGGGCCGAGCGGACGGTCGCAGGACGCGGTCGCCGGTGGAGGTCCGCTCCGCGCGGCCATCCGTCGTGGATCGCTCCGGCCGCAACACTGCGCGAACCGGCCGGACCCGCGGCGGTACCGGCGGCAACGGTCCATCCGCGGTATCAGTACTTCCTGCTGGTGAGCATCCTGGTCAAGCCGGACAGCTCCGCCGCCACCTCCGGTGCCGGGTCGGCCAGCCGCAGCTGCTCGTGCGCCTCCCGCTCGCACCGCTCGACGCGTTGCAGGCACCATTCCCGGCCGCCGGCCTCGGTCACCAGCTCGGCCGCCCGCACCGCGTCCTTTTCGGACAGTTCGGTGGCGCGCTCGTAGAGCTCGGCGAGTTCGCCGCCCGCCGCGGTGCCGGAGTTCAACGCGGCCACCACCGGCAGCGACTTCTTCCGGTTCCGCAGGTCCGAATGCACCGGTTTCCCGGTCACCTCCGGATCGCCCCAAATGCCCAGCAGGTCGTCCACCAGCTGGAACGCCAGGCCGAGCCGGGTGCCGAAGCGCCGCAACCGCTGCGCCCGCTCCGGCTCGGCACCGCCGAACGAAGCGCCGAGCGCGCAACTGCAACCCAGCAGCGAAGCCGTTTTCGCGCTCACCATCGTCAAGCACTCCGGCAGCGCCACATCGGAGCGGCGCTCGAACGACATGTCCGCGCTCTGCCCGTCCACCAGGTTCAGCACCGTGCTGTTGAGCTCCTGCAACCCGGACATCGCAGCCGGGTGCCCGCTGGCGGTGAGCACATCCGCGGCCAGCGTCAGCAGCGCGTCACCGGCGAGGATCGCCGCACCCGAACCGAACACCCGCCACGCCGTGGGCCGGTGCCTGCGGGTCAGGTCGCCGTCCATCACGTCGTCGTGCAGCAGTGAGAAGTTGTGCACCAGCTCCACCGCCACCGCCGCGGGCAGCGCCGCCTCGGCGTCCGCGCCGACGGCACGCGCCGAGAGCAGCACCAGGTTCGGCCGGATCGCCTTGCCCGCCGGAGCCTCCACCGGTGCGCCGTGCTCGTCCCACCAGCCGAAGTGGTGACCGACGATGCGGCTCATCGACTCCGGCAGCGTGCCCACGGCCGCACGCAGCGCGGGGTCCAGCAGGGCGCGCCCGGCCGCGAGGGTGTCGGGCACGCCGTCGACTCCCGTGCTCATCCGCGAAGTCCCTTCACCGCGTGGTCTCGACGTGTTCGAGCACCCCGAGCGCGTCCGGCACCAGCACCGCCGCCGAGTAGTAGGTGCTGACCAGGTAGGAGCTCACCGCGTGCTCGTCGAGGTTCATGAACCGCGCGTTCAGGCCCGGCTCGAGCTCGTCCGGGATGCCGGTCTGGTGCAGACCGATCACGCCGCTGTCCTCGGCGCCGGTGCGCATCGCAAGGATCGAGGTGCTCCCGGACTCGTCGATCGGAATCTTGTTGCACGGCAGCAGCGGAACTCCGCGCCAGCCGGTCAACCGCGCGCCGTCGGTTTCGACGGTGTCCGGCACCACGCCGCGCTTGTTGCACTCGCGGCCGAACGCCGCGATCGCCTTGGGATGCGCGGCGAACAGCTTCGTCCCGCGCCGCCGGGACAGCAGCTCGTCCAGGTCGTCCGGCGCGGGCGGGCCGGTGCGGGTGTGGATCCGCTGCGAGAGGTCGGCGTTGTGCAGCAGTCCGAAATCGCGGCTGTTGACCAGGTCGTTCTCCTGGCGTTCGCGCAGCGCCTGGATGGTCAGCCGCAGCTGCTGCTCGGTCTGGTCCATCGGCGTGCTGTAGAGGTCGGTGACCCGCGTGTGCACCCGCAGGATGCTTTGCGCGACGGCCAGTTCGTACTCGCGCGGCGCGGTCTCGTAGTCGACGAAGGTGCCGCCGAGCAGCTGTTCCCCGGAATGCCCCGAGTTGATGCCGATCTCGGCCTCGCCGTGCTTGTTCTGCGCCTTGCGCGGCCGCGACCCGACCTGCTCCAGATGTGCCCGCAGCGAATCCGTGCGGTCGCGGATCTCCTGCAGCACCGGGGACCGCAGCGCCAGCACCGTGCACGCGGTGACGGCTTTGAGATCGCACCGCCAGTTGCCGTCCTCGCCGGTCAGCACCTCGTCGCCGATGTGGTCGCCGTCGGCGATCATGCCGAGCACCGCGTCGTCGCCGTACTGGCCGCGGGCGAGCTTGTGCACCTTGCCGTGCGCGACCAGCAGCAGCCGGTCGATCGGCTGGCCCGCCTCGGCGATCACGTCGCCCGCGGCGTACTCGTGCTGGGTGAACCGGTCGGCCAGCGCGCCGAGCGCGCCGGAGTCGTCGAATCCGCGCAGCGCGGGCAGTTCCCGCAGCTCCTGCGGCACGACCTGCACGTGCGCGCCGGTGTTGACGAAGGTGATGCGCCCGTCGCCGAGCGTGTAGGTCAACCGCCGGTTCACCCGGTACGTGCCCGCGGTGGCCTCCACCCACGGCAGCTTGCGCAGCAGCCAGCGGGAACTGATGCCCTGCATCTGCGGCGGAGTCTTGGTGGTGGTCGCCAGGTTCCGCGCCGCGGCGGTGCCCAGGCTCAGCGCCGGGCGGTCGGTCTGCTGCCGGTCTGCGGTGTCGATCTCGCGGGTCATGCGGCTCCCGTCGGTTCCGAGCCTGTTCTGGATCATGTTGCGTGGGTGGTCGGGTAGCGGTGCCGGTCGCTCCGGTGCTGGGAGCGGCTGCGTGTTCGCAACGAGTGACCGCACCGTTCGCCCGAACCATTGGGGCGAAGCGGCCGTTAACTCCGGATGCCGCTTCCCGCCGACCACCGGCCACAGTGGACATCGCTGTACCGGTCCACAGTGGATAGCTATCGGCCGGGGCCCGCGGCCGAGGCCGGTGGCCCCGGCCGCCCGGGCTTCAGCCGTCGCGTCCGACCTCGACGTTCTCCAGCACGCCGAGCGCGTCCGGGGTCAGCACCGCCGCCGAGTAGTAGGTGCTGACCAGGTAGGAGATCACCGCGCTCTCGTTGATCCCCATGAACCGCACCGACAGGCCCGGCTGGTACTCGTCCGGGATGCCGGTCTGGTGCAGGCCCACCACGCCCTGGTTCTGCTCGCCCGCGCGCAGCAGCATGATCGAGCTCGACCGCGTCTCGGACACGCCGATCTTGTTGCAGGGCAGCAGCGGCACACCGCGCCACGCCGGGAAGTGGTGCCCGCCGAACTCCACGTTCTGCGGGTACAGGCCGCGGTGGCTGCACTCGCGGCCGAACGCCGCGATCGCGCGCGGGTGCGCCAGGAAGAAGCTGGGTTCCTTCCACACCGTGGACAGCAGCTCGTCCATGTCGTCGGGCGTGGGCGGGCCGGTGCGGGTGTGGATGCGCTGCGCGAGGTCGGCGTTATGCAGCAGCCCGAAGTCGCGGTTGTTGATCAGCTCCTGCTCCTGGCGCTCGCGCAGCGCCTCGATGGTCAGCCGCAGCTGCTGCTCGGTCTGGTTCATCGGCTGGTTGTAGAGGTCCGCGACGCGGCTGTGCACCCGCAGCACCGTCTGCGCGACGCTGAGCTCGTACTCCCGCGGCGAGAGCTCGTAATCCACGTAGGTGCCGGCGAGTTCGGTCTCGCCGACGTGCCCGGAACTGATGTCGATCTCGGCCTCGCCGTGCTCGTTCTGCGGCTTCGGCCGGTCGCTCAGCGCCTGCTGGATGTGCGTGCGCAGCGACTCCGCCGCGTTCATCTCCTGCAGGCTCTGGTGCCGCAGGGTGAGCACGGTGCAGCCGGTCACGGCCTTGACGGTGTGCTTCCACGAGCCGTCCGCGGAGGCCAGCGCCTCCGCGCCGAAGTACTCCCCGCTGGCCATCACGCCGAGCACGGTGTCGTCGCCGTACTCCCCGCGGCCGATCTTGTTGGCCTTGCCGTGCGCGAGCAGGAACACCTGGTCCACCGGTTGCCCGGACTCGACGATCACGTCGCCGGGGCCGAACTCCTGCTGCACGAAGCGGTCCGCGAGCGCGCCCAGCGCCGACTCGTCGTCGAACCCGCGCAGCAGCGGCAGTTCCCGCAGCTCCTGCGGGATGACGCGGACTTCGCTGCCGGTGTTGGTGCAGGTGATCCGCCCGTCGCCGAGGGTGTAGGTGAGCCGGCGGTTGACCCGGTAGGTGCCGCCGGCGGCCTGCGTCCAGGGCAGCATCTTCAGCAGCCACCGCGAGGTGACGCCCTGCATCTGCGGCGGGGTCTTCGTCGTGGTCGCCAGGTTCCGCGCCGCCGCGGTGCCCAGGCTCAGCTGCGGCCGCTCGTTCTCATCGACACCCGTATCCGCCACGGTCACGAGGTACACCACCCAATCTTCGCTACGAGGTTGTTGCCTGGTCTTCGGGACGGGATCCCGGATTCCCGCGGTCGTCGGCCAGGAGCTCACCGGCCGAGCCGGCGAACCGCCGGCCACCGGGCGCGAGCCGGTGCCGGGACCACGTCCCGGGATGGTTTTCCGGGCGCGCGCATCGAGGGGTTGTGCGCACCCGCACCGGCCCGTGCCGAATCCGGCGCCGGGCAGCATTGCCCGCACGCCCGTCAATTGCACGGATCGTTCGCGTTGTTCGGTCGCGCTTGTGCTTTTCCAGCGGTGATTCCGGCGCGCGGTCGGCATTCGAGCCGACGATTCCGGCCGGGTCGAGTTCTCTCGATCAGTTGCTTGGCGGTGCAGACGCTAGCACCGCCGGATGGGCCCGTATAGTCACCCGAAGGAGCTAAGCGATGGGCCTCGATCGTTCCGCGACCGATTTCCCCGACGATCACTCGATCGGCCTGTTGCATCACATGAAGTAGTTGTTGGTGGAACGAATTCCTGGGCTTTCGAGCTCTGCGCCGCGCGCCGCTGCGATTAACGGGTCCGGTTTCTCGGCCGAATTGCATTCGGTGAATGCGCGCTCCTGCTCTGACCGGGGGATCGGGAGCGCGCTGCCGCCCGGCGGAGCCGGTTGCTGTCGCGGCGCATCGCTGCAGTAGCGTTCTGCGCGGGGAAAACGCGTCTCACCGACAAAATCTCAGGTTTCTCGAAATCGGCTCGGACGTGCGGGTTGTCGTGGGGACTGTTGGTAGCGGCGTGCGATCAGCGTGGGATGTTTCGCGATGGCGTCGCGTGCGGGCGGCGCCTACTGGGTCGGAGGAGGACGGCCACGATGCGGTGGAATCTGCGGCTGGCGGCGGCCAATCGCGGTATCTGGAAAGCGGGCGAACTGCAGCGCAGGCTGGCCGAGCGGGGACTGGTCGTCTCCGCGGGCAAGATGTCCGCGCTGTGGTCCGGGCAGCCCAGCAGCGTGAAGCTGGACGATTTGGACGTGCTGTGCGCGGTGCTCGGCTGCGAAGTCGGGGAACTGCTCATTCCGCAGCCGGAACGGGTGCCGCCGGCGAGCTCTTCCGCGGATCCCGGTGGTGCGGCCGGAACCGGCGAGTCCGGGCGGTCCGGTTCCGGATGAGCGTTTCCGGAGGACCGTGCGCGCGATACCTTTTCCGGTCGGCACGGCCAAGCGCCGAAGGGCGATCAATCGAGAGTGATGATGATCACTAGAATTCGTTTCGTGGTGAATGGGAGGTGGTACTGCTCCGAAGCGGTGATCGATGGTTATTCGGTCGGATGAACCCGACGGTGGCGGCCTTGTGCGGCATCCGCCGTGCTGGCTAGCTTGTCGATCGGCCGTTCGCACCTGAGATGAATCCCCGCGCGTCCACGGCGGATCGAGTGCCGACGGCCCGGCTCCCGCGGTAATGCTCGCGGGAAATACGGCGCGAACGGCCGTGCGCGTTTCCGGTGTTTTCGCGCACCGGCGGTTCGCGCGCATCGGCGGTCGGAAAGGAATGCGATGCAGATCTACCTCGCCGGGGCCCTGTGGGTCGCCGGAGCGGCCGCGGTCGGTGCCTTGCTCGCCTGGGCCGTGCGGCGATTCGGCCTGGACGAAGGGCGGCCGGACAACAACGAGGCCACCGGGCAGGTCTTCGTCATCGTCAGCGGGCTGCACGCGGTGATCGTCGGGTTCGTGCTGATCTCGCTGTTCGACGCCGTTTCCACCACCAGCGACGGGCTCGACGCCGAGGCCGAGGGCCTGGTCGCCGCATCTTGGGCGGCGGACTCGCTGCCCGGTCAGACGGGTGCCGAGGTGCGCAGCCTGGGCGACAGCTACGCCCGCAACGTCGTGGACTACGAGTGGCCGCAGCTGCACGCCGGGCAGGACGTCACCGGGCCGGGCTGGCAGCAGCTCGACGCGATCCGCGGCGCCATCGCCGCTTCCGAACCGGTCGGGGAGTGGCAGGAGGACCGCAAGACCGAGGCGTTCAGCCGACTCTGGGAGGTCTACCACGAGCGCCAGGCGCGACTGGCCGCGGTCGAGGACAACCAGGTCGCCGAGGTGGTCTGGTTCGTGCTCATCATCGGCACCGTCGTGACGGTGCTGCTGCCGAACCTATTCGGTGGCACCAAGTTGTGGCCGCAGGTCGTGCTCATGTCCACATTGGCCGGTGCGTTGACGTTGCTGCTGTTCGCGATCTACCAGCTGCAGAACCCGTTCAACGGAACCTCCGCGATCCAGCCGGACGCGCTGGAGTGGGCGATGGGGCGGCTGACGTGAGTCCGGCGGCGCGCAGGCTGGCGGGAGCTTCCGCGGCCTTCGCGGCGGTGGCGGTGTCCGTTCCGGTCCTCACGGCGGCGGATTCCCCCGGCAAGTGCGGCATTCTGCGCACGCAGACCACAGCGGACCCGTTTTCGTCCACTGTGGAGCGCGTGGACCCGGGCAGCGGGGAGCCGACGCAGGTCGCGGAGCTGGACGAGGTCGTGGACGCGCTGGGCTTCACCTCGTCGCAGGGCGTGGCGTACGGGATGGCGGGCGACTTCGCGCACGACCACCCGGACGGTGCGCCACCCGGCAGGCGTGCAGTGACGATCTCGCCGGACGGAACGGTCACCGACGCGGGCAGGGTGCCGTGGGCGGTGTTGCGGGCCACCGCGGGCGAAGTCGTCGGCGACCGCTGGTACCTCGGGGCGCTGAACTTCCTGTACGTGGTGGACATCGACCCGGACAGCCCGTCGTACCTCGACATCACCGAAGCCACCGCGCTGCACGACCCGGCGCTGGCGGTCGGGATGCACGACTTCGCCGCTGATCCGGTGGACGGTGATCTCTACGGCGTTTCTTCGCTGCTGCCGGGTCCGGCGCGGGTGGTGCGCATCGACCCGGGAACCGGGGACGTGCAGGTCGTGCCGGGTGCCCGCTTGCCTGGCGGGACGGTTTACGGCTCGGTGAGCATCGGGCCGGATCGTTCGTTGTTCGCGTTCGCGCACGACGTGGACGGGGCGAGCAGGCTTTACCGCGTGGATCGGGACGGGGAGGTTCGCGAGCTGGCCAGCGGTCCGGTGGTGCTGAGTTCGGACTCCGCGGGCTGCATCGGCGAACCCGGCCCGCCACCACCCGAGCCCGCACCGCCCGAACCCGCGCCGCCGGAGCCGCCCCCACCGGACCCACCCCCGCCGGAGCCGCCCGCACCGCAGCCACCCGCACCATCGCCGCCAGCTCCGGAACCCCCCGAGGCCGCGCAGCCCGCGCCCGAGCCGCCCGCTCCGGAACCGCCCTCGCCACCCCAGGACTCCGGCCGCGACCGTCCCGTGATGTTCCCCCCGGAGGAATCCGACGACGAACAGCCGACCCCCACCGAAGAGAAGCGCCGCTGGGGCCTCACGACGCTGCTGCTGATACTCGGCGGCGGCGCAGCAGCACGCTCGGTCGGCCGCCGCTGAGCAACCGATCCGGCAGGAATCACCCGATGCGGCCGGCCGCGATCGCGCAGCCGCCGTCCCGACGACCAGGAAGCGGACTTCGATGAGCGGAAGTCCCGGCTCGCCGGGTGTGCTGCGCGCCCGTGGCGTCCGCCTGCTGCTCGCGCTGTTCATGGTGCTCTCGGCAGGCATGCTGCCTGCGCTTCCGGCGCACGCGGAGCCGGAACCGTGCACGGGAGTCCACCAGGGCGACGAGCGGCTGGGGCCGGAGAACCTGCCTACGGTCCGGCAGCGCCCGGTCGGACCGCTGCTGGCCGGTTACTCGCGGACCGGTGAGCTCAGCACCGAGGACTTCCTCGACCGGTATTGGGATCCGGGCGCGGACAGCTGGCGCTACCCGCCGCAGGACGGTTTCGCCGTCGGCCCGGACGGAGCTGCCCGCAAGCACCCGCAGGTGTTGCGGGCCGGTACGGACCTGGACCGCTTCGGCTCCGAGTTCGGCTCGTTCCTGGCCCCGGCGGGCGATCACTACGCCGAACGTTCGCTGCCGCCGCAGAGCCTGCTCACCCGCGAACCGCGATTCCCGTGCGGTTACCACGAATACGAGGTGGCGCGGGACTTCACCGCGTGGCAGGGCGAGATCGCACCGTGGTTCGCGCAGCGCGGCGGCGGGCAGCAGATCCTGCTCGATCCCGCGTTCCTCGATCCCGGGCAGGGGCAGCGGTTGAACGTTCGGTGGCTGGTGGCGCACGGCTACCTCGAACCAGCAGGCTGATCCGGGGCCTGCGGTCACCGTGGCCGCACCGGGAGGAATCGACGTGGACCGCGAAGAACTGCTGAGCGTCCTGCGCCACCGCGGAGTCGCCGACGCCGAGATGTGGATCGAGGGCGTGCACCAGCCGCAGCCCCCGTCCCCGGAGTTCCTGTTCCTGCGCCGGGCGGGGAACGGTTGGGACACCGGTGTTTGCGAACGCGGCAGCTGGCACGTGGTGGCCTCGTTCCCGGACGAAGCGGCCGCCTGCGCCCACCTGCTGCGCCTGGCCGAGCCCTGACGCGCCGCACCCGCCCGGCGTGCCGATCACCTCGGGCAGCCGGCCTGGTGGACGGCGGACGCCTGTGCCGGCTCGGTATGTTCGCCTGCGGGAGGTCGGTGTGGACGAGTTCATCGCAGCGCTGCCCAAGGTCGAGCTGCACGTGCACTTGGTCGGTTCGGCATCGTTCGAGACCGTGCTGGACCTCGCGTCCCGGCACCCGGACGCCGGGGTGCCGACCACCAGGCGGGAACTCGCCGAGTTCTACCGGTTCCGGGACTTCGAGCACTTCATCCGCGTGTACGTGGCGGTGAACTCGCTGGTGCGCACTTCCGCGGACGTGACGCGGCTGGTGACCGGGCTGGCCACCGACCTCGCTGCGCAGCGCGTCCGCTACGCGGAGGTGACCGTGACGGTGTTCAGCCACCTGTTCGCCTGGCTCACCGACGACGAGATGCTCACCGGGCTCACCGAGGGCCGCGCGGCCGCGCGCGAGCAGGGTGTGGAACTGGCGTGGTGCTTCGACATCCCGGGCGGTCATCCGGCGGTCGGTGACGGCATGGACACCGTGCGGTTCGGGTTGGTGAACCGGCCGGAAGGGCTGGTCAGCCTCGGGCTGCGCGGCATCGAAGTGGACCGTGCGCGGTTCACCGGCGCTTTCGCGGCCGCTCGTGCCGCGGGGCTGCGCAGCGTCCCGCACGCGGGCGAGACGACCGGCCCCGAGTCGATCTGGACGGCGCTGCGCGAACTCGGCGCGGAACGAATCGGGCACGGCATCAGCGCGGTGCGAGATCACGCGCTCATCGAGCACTTGGCGGCCGAGCAGGTCCCGCTGGAGCTGTGCCCGACGTCGAACCTGCGAACCCGGCAGATCGCGGCGATCGGCGCGCATCCCGTCCGGCAGCTGCGGGACAACGGCGTGCTGGTGACGTTGAACACCGACGATCCGCCGATGTTCGGCACCGACCTCAACCGCGAGTACCGGGTCGTGGCGGAGAGCCTGGAGCTGGACCGCGCGGAGGTGGCCGACCTGGCGCGCAACGCGGTCACCGCCTCGTTCCTGGACGAGCCGGGGAAGGCTCGGATCCTCGGGGAGATCGACGACGTACTCGCCGCGCACGCCGATGGCGCGTGAACGGTCGGCCCGCACCGCCGCTCGCGGAGTACCGTGCCCGCAGGGAGAGCCCCAGTGGGAAGGCACCGATGAGCACGACGATCCGCAAGAAGACGGCCCGCGCCGCTACGGGCGCAATGCTGCTCGCCGGACTCGTCCTGCCGCTGCTCGGCTGCGCCGACACCGACCCGGGCGTGCAGCACTACGCGCCCAGCCAGTCGCGGCAGGACATCGCCACCAAGGTCGGTTTCATCAAGCACGACCTGTGCTTCCGCGAGGCCACGACGCACGGGACGCAGCGCTGCGACCGCTACCTGACCCAGGTCCGCAACATCGCGCTCAGCGCCACCGAGTCCACTGAGAACCCACCGGCGATCACCGGCCCCGCGCAGGTCTTGCAGCAGCGGGTGCAACAGCTGCAGGGGCAGGGTTGCCTGCCACCCTCCCCCGACACCGAGCAGCGTTGCACCGCGAGCCTGCAAGCGGTGAACAAGGCGCTCACCGACCTCGAAACCGCGCTCGCCACCGCACCGCCGCGCTGAGAGCTCCCGATCGGCACGTAGCGGAGCCGGTCAGCGGCACTCCCACGCACCGTGCTCCGGAGCCCGATCCCCGCATAGCGCCCAAAAAGGCGCGGGAGACCGCCCACCTCTCGGGCCGCACCGCGGCCGGGTTGATACTGCGGGGGTGACGAGATCGGTTCGCGTCGGAGTGGACATCCGCCCGTTCCGCGCATGGGTGCTCGCGCCGGAACGGCTGCGCGGCCTCGCCGACCGGCACGCCACCCCGTGGGACCGGTCGGGCGGCCACATCGCGGACTCGCTGCGGCTGCTGGACGAGTGGAAACGACTGCGGGTGCTGGCGCGGGAATCACGGCCCGCGATGTACGTCTACGAGCAGACCGGCCCGCTCGGGGTGCAGCGCGGCGTGATCTCCGCGGTGCATCTGGACAGCAGGCTGCTGCCGCACGAGGACGTCCTGCCGCCGCACGCGGAGAACATGGCGGAGCTGATGCGCGCAGGCGGGATGAGCCTGCCGCCGATACTGCTGGGCTACACCGGCACCGACCACGTCGCGGCGCAACTGGACGCGGCGACCCGGCAGCCGCCGCTGACCGAGCTGTTCACCCCGGACGGCCAGGAGCACCGGGTGTGGCGGATGGCAGCGCGGGATTCCTGCTCGGAACTGATGGGCGCGCTGCACGAGCGCGCCGC
>NZ_JAFRFW010001058.1:0-1715 GCF_017434145.1 Saccharopolyspora sp.
CCCGTGCGCCCGGCGGCGCCGGTGGGCGTCACGCCCAGCTCGACGCAGCAGCGGACGCATCCGCACGTGGGCCCCACGTCACCGCCGCCGGACCGGCCGAGCCGGATCGAGCAGCCGGGAGCACCGCCCGAGGTGCCGCGCGGCAGTTCGACGCACGAGATCCCGTCGATCCTGCGCGATTCGGAGTCCTCCCGGCCGGAGCCGACGACGTCCAGTCCGTCGAGCTCGGAATCATCGACCTCGCAGTCGACGTCCTCGGCCCCCAGCGGCGACGCGGACTAGACCAGCGGCGAACCGCGCGAAAAGGGCGGCCGGACAATCCGGCCGCCCGTCGTAATCGCGCCTTGGTCACACGGCGCCGCCCGCCACGGGCGGAGCGGTGGCGTCGAGGCCTTCGTCGCCCACGTTCTCGCGGGCGAGGAAGTTCTCCACGTCGAACAGGTTGCCGTTGGAACGGTCCACCACGGCCAGCAGCGTGGACATCTGCGAGACCTCTTCGACCTGTTCCTTCAGGAACCACTGCAGGAACTGCTCACCGAGGAAGTCGCCTTCGTTGCGGGCCTCCTTGGCCAGCGTGAAGAACTCCTGGGTGACTTCGCGCTCCTGTTCCAGCGCCAGCGCGACGAGTTCGCGGGTTTCGGTGAAGTCGTTGCGGACCTCGTCGATGGCCGGGATGGCCACCTTGATGTCGTTGTCCATCAGGTACTGCACGATCATCATGCCGTGGTTGCGCTCTTCCAGCGCCTGCCGGTAGAAGTGCGCGGCCAAGCGGGGCAGGTCCTCGTTGTCGAACCACACCGCTGCCGCGAGGTACTGCTGCGATGCGTTCAGCTCGTTGCGCACCTGGTCCTGCAGCAGCTGGTGGAATCGGGATTCGCGGGGCTGGAGCTTCTTTGCGGTGACGTTCATGCTGCCGATGGTACGCCGAATTCGCGCCCTCACAATTTGGCGAGGAATGCCTGGAGGAACCTTCGCCTCGCCTTTCCCAGGTTCCCTTCACCTAATTTCGGCAAGGCGATCCTTACCGGTGTTCGTGGTGGTTATCCGGCTGCGGCCCGACTTCGCGCGGGATTTTGCTCCGGCAGCTTCGCGATGACTTCCGGGAGGCCGCCCGGCACAACGTGGATCGGGTGAGCGAAATCATTTCGCAGCCGTCAAAGCGCCTCGCGGACGAGCGGGCAGGACATGCACATCGTGCCGCCGCGGCCGGAGCCGAGTTCGGTGCCGCTGACGCGCAGCACCTCGACTCCGGCGGCTTCCAGGCGGGAGTTCGTCTCGACGTTGCGCTCGTAGGCGACGACGACGCCGGGGGACAGCGCGAGCGTGTTGTTGCCGTCCTCCCACTGCTCGCGTTCCGCGGTGACCGGGTCCAGGCCGGTGTCGATGACGCGGAGGCGGTCGATGCCCATCGCGCGCGCCGCCGCGTCGAGGAACGGCTCCGGGTCGGCGACGTCCAGGTCGCCGTCCTTGGGGCGCAGCGCGTACGCGGTCAGCGAATGCTGCACCGCCGGGTACATCACCACGGCGTCCACATCGACCATCGTGCACACCGTGTCCAGGTGCATCGACGCGCGCTGCTGCTCGATCGGCACGGCGAGCACGGTGTGCGCGAGGTCGTCGGCGAACATCGAGCGGGCGAAGGACTCCGCGCCCGCCGGGGTGGTGCGTTCGCCGACGCCGATCGCGACCACGCCCGGCGCCAGCAGCAGCACGTC
>NZ_JAFRFW010001059.1:0-4878 GCF_017434145.1 Saccharopolyspora sp.
GTCGGCGTGCTGCCGCTGGCGCTGCACCCGGCGATGACGTTCACCGGCCGACCCGAGGACGTCGAGCGGTTGGCGAGCGCCTGCGCGGCCGTCACCGCCGCCGGGGCGGACGAAGCCTCCTGGAACGTCGGCGAAGTGCTCGCGCTCGAACTCGGCGCGGAACCGGTGCGGGTGCCCGAGCAGGCCCGGCGGCTGTACCACACCGCGCTCTCGCACGGCGCGAACCACCTGATCACCCTGATCAACGAGTGCTCGGACCTGCTGCGCGGCGCGGGTGTCGAGATCCCGGAACGGGTGCTGGCGCCGATCCTGTCGGCCTCGCTGGACAACGCGCTGCGCTTCGGCGACAAGGGGCTGACCGGCCCGGTTTCGCGGGGCGACACCGGCACGGTCCGGGCGCACCTCGCCGAACTGCGCGAGTCCGCGCCGGAGGTCTCCGCCGGCTACGCGGAGCTGGCCCGCCGCACCGCGGCGCGCGCCGAGCAGGCCGGGTTGCTGGACCGGCACTCGGCTTCCGAAGTGACCGACGTGCTGGACGAGGAGCAGCGATGACCACAGCGAACAGCGTTGGTGCAGGCCCCGGTTTCACGCCGCGAGAGCTCACGGTGCACCGCATGCCCGCCGAGCTGGCGAAGGTCACGCGGGCGCTGCGCGCGACGGGGCGGCAGGTCGTGCTGGTGCCGACGATGGGCGCGCTGCACGCCGGGCACGTCGAGCTGATCCGCGCGGCGCGCAAGGTGCCGAACTCGGTGACCGTCGTGTCGATCTTCGTGAACCCGCTGCAGTTCGGGCCGGGCGAGGACTTCGACCGCTACCCGCGTTCGCAGGAAGCCGATCTGGAGGTCTGCCGCGCGGAAGGCGCCGAGCTCGTGCTGGCACCGGAACCGGCGCAGATGTACGGCCCGGACCCGCAGATCGGCGTCACCGCGGGATCCATCGGCGAACAGCTCGAAGGCGCCAGCAGGCCCGGCCACTTCGACGGGGTGCTGACCGTGGTCGCGAAGCTGCTCGGCATCGTGCGCCCGGACTACGCGCTGTTCGGCGAGAAGGACTACCAGCAGCTGGTGCTGATCCGCCGGATGGCCAGGGAGCTGAACTTCGACACCGGCGTCCAGGGCGTGCCGACCGTGCGCAACGCCGACGGGCTGGCCCTGTCCTCGCGCAACGGCTACTTGGACGAGCAGCAGCGCCGCGCCGCCCTCGCGCTGTCCGCGGCGATGGCCGCCGGTGCGCACGCGGGTCGTTCCGGGGCGTCGGCGGTGGTCGCCGCCGCGCGCGAGGTGCTCGACGCGGAACCGCTCGTGCAGCCGGACTACCTGGAGCTGCGGGACACCGAACTCGGGCCCGCACCGGAGTCCGGAGAAGCCCGGCTGCTGGTGGCGGCGAAGGTCGGCACCACCAGGTTGATCGACAACGCGCTCGTGGTGCTGGGCTCCCAGTGACGCCGCGGCCGGTGCCGGACCGCTGCGGCGGTGGATGAAGGGGAGCTGTCCCGATGTTCCGCACGATGCTCAAGTCGAAGATCCACCGGGCCACGGTGACCCGGTCGGACCTGCACTACGTCGGATCCGTCACGGTGGACGCGGACCTGATGGACGCCGCCGACCTGCTGGCGGGCGAGCAGGTCACGATCGTCGACGTGACCAACGGGGCGCGGCTGGAGACCTACGTGATCACCGGTGCCCGCGGGTCCGGAGTGCTCGGCATCAACGGCGCGGCCGCGCACCTGGTCGAGCCCGGTGACCTGGTCATCCTGATCGCCTACGGGGTGATGGACGAGGCGGAGGCGCGCAGCCGCGAGGCCAACGTGGTCTTCGTCGACGCGGACAACGCGGTGGTCGAACGCGGCGCCGATCCGGGTTCCGCCCCGGCAGGTTCCGGGCTCGCCACCAGCGCCGTCGAACCGGCGGATTCCGCGGCGCCCGCCGAGACCGACGACGCCACGCGCCTCGACGCGCTGCTGGCCCGTCCCGAAGCCTGACCGGCCGGACCCGCCCCGAAGCCCGCCCCGCGGCGAAATCTGGAAGGAAGGAAGCCGGTGCTGCTCGCCCTGGACGTCGGCAACACCAACATCACCCTCGGCCTCTACGACGAAGCGGACGGGGCGGATCGCGCGGACGGCGGGCTGGTGCGGGACTGGCGGATGCGCACCGAACCGCGGATGACCGCCGACGAGCTCGCGCTGACCGTGCGCGGTCTGCTCGGCTCGCACGCCGACGGGATAACCGGCATCTCCGCGTTGTCCACGGTGCCCGCGTTGCTGCGCGAACTGCGCGTGATGCTCGGCCGCTATTGGGACGAGGTGCCGCGAGTCGTGGTGGAACCGGGTGTGCGCACCGGGGTTCCGCTGCTGGTGGACAACCCGAAGGAGGTCGGCGCGGACCGGGTCATCAACACCTTGGCCGCGCACCACCTGCATTCCACGAACTGCGTGGTGGTGGATTTCGGTACGTCCACGAACGTCGATGTGATCTCGTCGAAAGGGGAGTTCCTCGGCGGCGCGTTCGCGCCCGGTGTGGAGATCTCGTTGGACGCGCTGGCCTCCCGCGCCGCGCAGCTGCGCAAGGTCGAACTCACCCGGCCCCGCTCGGTGATCGGCAAGAACACCGTGGAGTGCCTGCAATCCGGGATCCTGTTCGGTTTCGCGGGTCAGGTCGACGGGCTGGTGGAGCAGATCGTGGCGGAACTGGAATCCACCCACGGCGGCCCGACGACGGTGCTGGCCACCGGTGGTCTCGCGCCACTGGTCGTCGCCGAATCGCGAACGATCACCCAGCACGTGCCGGATCTGACGCTGCTCGGGCTGCGGTTGGTCTACGACCGCAACTTCCGCTGATCCGGCGCCGCTGCGAAATCGGTATCCCGCACCGCGCTCGTTACTCGTGAGGGATAGTCCGACGCTTGCCACGCGGAACCGGTGCGGTCATCGGGAAGTTCGGCTGCGGGCGAGGTCGCGGCCCGGTGAGTGCGTGCTTTCTGCTTGCCGCGGAGTGCGGACTGCCGTCGGCGGTGCAGGAATGGCAGTACCGGAGACCATGCGGTGCGACGAGTGGGTATCGGCTCGATCCGCTTCGGAGAGCTCGCCCGGAATGACCCGATCCGGGGAGTCCCCTAGGATTTTCCTCGGCGGGGTGAGTGCGTTTGCCGAGTCGCTGCGCTAACCTGACCGTGACAATGTTCGGTGACGGCTCCTATGACAGCTGCGACGGCAGCTTCGATACGGCCGATGACGGCTTCGGCGAACGCTCCAACCGGAAGGCGATTGTTCAACTCGGTTGTGCGCTGTCGAACTTCATCGCCGGCTCGGTGGCACCGCCCGAAGAAGGACCGCTTGCGAGTCACTTCCGGGCAACCGCCGCCGGAGTCCGGTGGCCCGGTCGGCGCACCCCGAGTGCGCCGGAACGGGAAGGTCGGGTGGAGCAGTTCGGCAATAGCGCCCAGCCAGCGGCTCGGTGGGAGAGTCCCGGTGCGGAGTCCGGGCCGCCTGTCCAGGTCACGGCGCCAGGTGTCGTCATCAGGTTTATCGCACAAACTCCGGGGAGGATTGCCACCATGGCGCAGAAGGTCACGGTCACGCTTGTCGACGATCTGGACGGCGGACAGGCCGATGAAACAGTCGAGTTCGCGCTGGACGGCGTCTCGTACCAGATCGACCTTTCCAACGACAATGCGAGCGAGTTGCGCGACGCGCTGTCCGGCTACGTCTCCAGCGCCCGGCGGGCCGGTGGGCGCAAGAAGCCCGGCCCGCGGCCGTCCTCGAGCGGGCGCTCCTCGAGCGGTTCCACCAGCGCGGACCGGGAGCAGAACCAGGCGATTCGGGAATGGGCGCGCAAGCGCGGCCTGAAGGTCTCGGACCGGGGCCGCATCCCCGCCGACATCGTCGACCAATACCACAAGGCGAACTGAAGCAGTCGCGATCAGGGGGCGCCGGGTGATCCCGGCGCCCCCTGATCGTTGTGCGCCGGTTGTTCGCGGATCGGGCGGATACCGATCACGACTCCGGCGCGTTGTTTCGCGGGGCGTGCGGGATCGAGAAGTGACCGGGAGTGCTCGCCCGGTTCGCGCGAGCGCCGCGGGATTGCCGGTCGGCGCCGAATCCGCGGGTGCCGCGCAGGCATCGGCCGTTGATCGGATTGTCACTTTCGGTGTTCGGGTGTGCGGTGCCGAGTGCTGTTCGGCTATCCGGATGTTCGGCGTTCCGCCGCTCGTTTGGTGCCTGCCGATGCGGGCGTGCGCCGAATGTTCTCGGCTCGCAACTTCTCACCGCGCGTCGCCGCGGCGTCGGTGGTCGTTTCGCATCCGAACTCGCCGGTTTCTTTCCGCGTCCGCCCGCGTGCGCCCGCGGGTCGCGAAACGAGCGGTTCGGATGTTCGCGCGCTGCGTTCCGGCTCGCGGGGCGGCGGATTTTTTGCACCGCGCTGAGCCGTTCGCCGCAAGATTGCCGGAGCGGTCGCGCCTCGTTCTGCCGGACAGAGCAAACCGATATGCGGCAGCGAGCGCAGTGCGCGCGGTTCGCCGAACGGCGTCGCGCGCGGCGCATGAAACGGCACCGTGCGTGCTGAGTGGAAAAACAGCGCACCGCGCGGCGCGCGGAAACCGCGCCCGCTCCCCGCCGAGTGGCACGGTCGGTGCCGGGACCAGCGCCCGGTGTGACGTGTCCGGATGATCCGGCTCGAAGGAAAACGGTCGGCTTCGCCGGACCGGTCGGCTAGTCTTAGGACGGCCTAACCTAACTTGGGTGCCGGAACGAGCCGGACGAGCTGGGAGTGGACGCTTTGAGACCAAGCGGGAGCGGCGCGACCGCCGCGGGCACCGCCGACGGCCCACCCGACGGCCCGGACAACTCGGCAGGCGGCTCCGCCGAGCCGGGGTCCGCAC
>NZ_JAFRFW010001060.1:0-1735 GCF_017434145.1 Saccharopolyspora sp.
CGACGCGGGCGGATCCGAGCGCGCCGCTGCCGCCCCGCGCAAGCACCGCGGCTGGCTGATCGCGGGCCGGACGCTGATCGCGCTGATCTCCGCCGGAGTCCTGGCGGTCACCGCTGCGGGTTGGGTCGCGCTGGACCGCCTGGACACCGACGTCAGCACCTCCCGCGTACTCGCCGACACGCCGGAAGCTCCCCCGGCCGACGACGGCGCGACCGACATCCTGCTGGTCGGCAACGACAGCCGGACCGACGCGCAAGGCAACCCGCTGCCGCTGAGCGTGCTGCGCGAACTGCGCACGGAGAGCACCAACGGCCTCAACACCGACACCGTGATCCTGATGCGGATCCCGCACGACGGCGGCCCGCCCACGGCGGTTTCGCTGCCGCGGGACACCTCGGTGCCGATGCCCGGCGGCGGCACCCAGAAGATCAATGCGGTGTACGGCCTGGCGAAGAGCGCCGCCGCGGATTCCATCGAAGGCCGCGACTCGGCGCTGGCCGAGCGGCAGGCCCAGCTGGCCGGGCAGCGCGCGCTGCTGCAGAGCGTGCAGCGGCTCAGCGGCGTCCGCGTGGACCACTACGCCGAGGTGAACCTGCTCGGCTTCTACGAGGTGACCGACGCGCTCGGCGGCGTCGAGGTGTGCCTGAACCAAGCCACCAGCGACAAGGACTCCGGCGCCGACTTCGCCGCGGGCAGGCAGACCATCTCCGGCGGCGACGCGCTGTCGTTCGTGCGGCAGCGGCACGGCCTGCCGGGCGGTGATCTGGACCGGATCGTGCGCCAGCAGGTCTTCATGGCGGCGGTGGCCAACAAGCTGCTGTCCACCGGCACGCTGACCGATCCGGCGAAGCTGGCCGGGTTGCAGGACGCGGCGCGGCGTTCGGTGGTGCTGGACGAGAACTGGGACGTGGCCGGGTTCGCCGCGCAGATGCAGGGCTTGGCGGGCGGCGGCGTGCGGTTCGTGACGCTGCCGGTCGCTTCCACCGGCGGCAGGGACGAGCACGGGCAGAGCGTGGTCAAGGTGGATCCCGCGCAGGTGCGTTCGTTCATCGCGGGCCTGGTGCCGAAGACCGGTTTCGCCGCGAACGCCACGCTGGACCTGGACGGCACGGCCCGGCGCCAGCCTGCGCCACCCGCCCAGGACCCGATCACCTCCGACGGCATCCCCTGCATCAACTAGCCGCAGCCGATCCGAGGCAGGGGTTCCTTCGCCCCAACAGACCGAGCGATCGGGTCGCTCACCCCCGACGTCACCTCCCGCGCGGTCCGATCGAGGGGCTCCTTCGCGCCAATAGGCCGGGCGAACGAGTCCTTCATTCCTCGCGGTACGCGCGGTGACGAGCGCCTTCGCGCCGGTGGGACGCTCGGTCCCCTTCGCCGCGGGCGGCGGGCTACGCCATAAGGTCGCGGCATGAGCGTCACGCAAGCATTGCTCGCACCCATGCTGGCAACCGGTTCCCCGCGCCCGCTGATCACGCACTACGACGACGCCACCGGAGCCCGTGTCGAGCTGTCCCGCGCGACGGTCGCGAACTGGGCGGCGAAGACGGCGAACTGGCTGGTGGACGAGCTCGACCTGGAGCCGGGCACGCCGGTTTCGGTGGCGCTGCCCGCGCACTGGCAGACCCTCGGAGTGCTGCTCGGCTCCTGGTGGTGCGGTGCGCACGTGGTCGACGACCCGGCGGGTGCCGAGGTCGCGTTCGTCCCGGCCGCCGCGCCCGAGTCCGGCGCGGGC
>NZ_JAFRFW010001061.1:0-18298 GCF_017434145.1 Saccharopolyspora sp.
CCGGCGCGCGGAAACGATCGCGCGGCCCGCGCGCGTACGCATGCGCAGCCGGAACCCGTGCTTGCGGGAACGTCGACGGTTGTTCGGCTGGAAGGTGCGCTTGCCCTTGCTCACGGTGGATCTCCCCGTTACTTCAGGCCCGTTGTTGACAGGCTCGTGCTCGGCCCCGATGGCTCGGTCAAGATGTCCCCGCCCGCCGTGGCGGTCGCCATGTCGGCCGCACCCCTGCCGCGGCGAGAGGAGTCTGCGCGCGGCGATCGGTTCAGCCGCACGCCGCGCTCGGTTCCCTGCGCGAAAATCAAGCGCGGCGACATACCCGCTCGTGCAGCGGGGGACTGCACGAGGCTACGCGGTCGGACGCGCCCATCGGTCACCGGGGGTATCCACCGGCGTCAGGCCGCGGGGAGCCCGCCTTGTGAGGCGTTCATGACCTTGTTACGTTGTCCCTCCTGCGACGCGCGCCCCCGGTGTGGGAGCCGAGGGTCAGTGCTGGCGACCTGGACCGCAGGCACCGGTGGGGCCCCGGGGGGAAGACCTAAGTCCCCTGCCGTACCTTCGTGCACAGTTGTGGACAACTCTGTGGACACGTGCCCCGGGCGCCCCGCGGAGCCGGTTCACCATCACCCCGCGCTGGCGAAGCCGCCCTGGCCCAGGTGTGGGAGTCACGGCGCGGGAAACGTGCCTGCGAGGGGAGGGGAGCGCTGCGGTGTCCGACCATCAATCCGAGCTTGGTCGGGTCTGGGACGAAGTGGTGCACGAGCTGTCGTCGGGCACGCTCTCGCCGCAACAACGCGCCTGGATGCGGGTGACCCGGCCGATCGGCCTGCTGGACGGCACGGCGCTGTTGGCGGCTCCCAGTGACTTCGCCAAGGAAGCGATCGAGCGGGCGCTGCGCGATCCGATCACGGACGCGTTGTCGCGCAGGCTCGGCCGCGAGGTATCGCTCGCGGTGAAGGTGGACACCGCCGTTCCGGCACCCACCCGACCGCTGGCCGCGCCGGAGGCGCGCCAGGAGGCACCTGCCCGCAGCGGTCCGGAAGAGGCCGCCGAGCAGTCCGGCGGTTACGGGATCACCTTCGACAATTCGGCTTATGCCGCCACCGCCTCGGCGGGGCATTACTCCGCGGCGCCTCCGCGCCCGGAGACGTTCAGCTCCGCGCAGACCGGGACGATCAGCGGATCTCTCCCGGAGACGCAGGCGAACGGTGCTCGCACGCAGCACTACTCCGAATCTTCTTACTCCGAGGCTTCTTACCCGGGCACCGACGAGGAACCGGAGCCCGAGCAGCACTCGCCCAAGCAGCAGTGGCCGGCTGCCGCGGACTCCGCGACCGAACCGGAGCCGAGCGGCGAAGACGACACCGACCACGAAGGGCCGGACGAGCAGTCCGATTCGGAGATCTGGCCGACCTTCGGCCGCGGCCAGCACAACGACCAGCCGCAGCAGCAAGGCCAGCCGTTCACCGCGCCGAAGAACGGCCCGCCGACCTCGCAGACGCGGTTGAACGGGAAGTACACCTTCGACACGTTCGTGATCGGGGCGTCGAACCGGTTCGCCCACGCCGCGGCCGTGGCCGCCGCGGAGGCGCCGGCCCGCGCGTACAACCCGCTGTTCATCTGGGGCGAGTCCGGGTTGGGCAAGACGCACCTGCTGCACGCGGTGGGGCACTACACGCAGCGGCTGTTCCCGGGGATGCGGGTGCGCTACGTGTCCACCGAGGAGTTCACCAACGACTTCATCAACTCGCTGCGCGACGACCGGCAGGTCGCGTTCCAGCGCCGCTACCGCGACGTGGACGTGCTGCTGGTCGACGACATCCAGTTCCTGGAGGGCAAGGAAGGAACTCAGGAGGAGTTCTTCCACACCTTCAACACGCTGCACAACTCGAACAAGCAGATCGTGGTTTCCTCCGATCGGCCGCCAAAGGGGTTGCGCACGCTGGAGGACCGGCTGCGGACGCGGTTCGAGTGGGGCCTGATCACCGACATCCAGCCGCCGGAGCTGGAGACCCGGATCGCGATCTTGCGCAAGAAGGCCGCGCAGGACCGGATGGCCGCGCCCGCCGAGGTGCTGGAGTTCATCGCGGCCCGCATCGAGCGCAACATCCGCGAACTGGAGGGTGCGCTGATCCGGGTCACCGCGTTCGCCTCGTTGAACCGGCAGCCGGTCGACGTGCAACTCGCCGAGATCGTGCTGCGGGATCTGATCCCGGACCAGCAGACCCCGGAGATCACCGCACCGACGATCATGGGCGTTACCGCGGAGTTCTTCGGCGTGACGATCGACGACCTGTGCGGGCCGGGCAAGACGAAGGCGCTGGCGCAGGCACGGCAGATCGCGATGTACCTGTGCCGGGAGCTCACCGACTCCTCGCTGCCGAAGATCGGGCAGAGCTTCGGCGGCCGGGACCACACGACGGTGATGCACGCGGACAAGAAGATCCGCAAGGAGATGGCGGAGCGGCGCCGGGTCTACGACCAGGTTCAGGAGCTGACTTCGCGGATCAAGCAGCAGTCGCGCGGTTAGCGCCTGGCTGAGGTTTTCGGCGTGCGGGCCGGGTCGGCGTTCTCGGCCCGGACCGCGCTCATGCAAGGCATCTGACCTGCATTGAAGCGCTATCCACATGGACCTGGGGAACTCTGAGGACTAGTACGAAATAGTATTAGTGAGTTTTTCTCGTTCAGCGTTGACCAGCCGTTTGTGTTCGGCCGGCGCGCTGGTGAGCTCCGCTGGTGGTTGAGCACGGGCGTCCGCCCGGCAAGTTTTCTGTTGGGCCCCGCAGGTGCAGGCTCCCCGCCCGGTCAGAAACTTCTCGCGCCGCGTCCCGGCGCCGTGCGGCCCGGCGGCTGCGGTGAGTCGCGCGGAGTGCGTCCCCAGCCGAGCCGTCACGAATCTTTCTGGTCGGCCACCTGGCTCCGAGCTCGGCGCCGCACAGAAACATCCGGCGCCGCAGCGACGGGTGGCAGGACGTCTCCAGCGGCGCCATCCACCGCGGCCCATCACGGAACGGCCCTGCACGGATGCGCGTCGCGCACGGATGGTCGCGGTGGACCGGAACTTTTCTGTGGATCCGGGGTGACGTCAGCCGCACCGCTCAACAAAAAGTCCCGCCGTGGCGCGCTGTTGTCCACATCTTCCACATCCCCAGGGCTGAGCTGGAGTTCTCCCCAATCCACCCACAGCTTGTGCACAACCTTCCACCGGTTACCCACAGGCCGGGAGCGGGTTGGCCACAAGAAGCACACAGATTCGCCCACAACCCGATCGGTGGAGACGGAAATCGGGCCGCCTTTCCGCAAGGGCTGGGTACAACTACGGGGACAACTGTGGATGGCGGTGTGGACTACGAGCGGCTGCTGTGGACAACCTCCGGGGAGGCCGAAGTTGTCCACGACCCGTTCAGCCCATCCACCGATCACTCCCAGTGCTCCTCCACAGTTGGGGAAGCACTCTGACCAGCCAGGAAGGCGGTTGTCCCCACAACCCACAACCCTTACTACTACGGCTGTCTTTTTCTTTCTCTTGAAATGAAGAACAAAAGAAGAGAAGGGGCGGTGGACAAGTGGACAACTCGCGGCCGCCGCGGGTTCGCAGCCGCTTCACCGAGCCCGGACCCGGATGCAGCGATCGCGATGAACGCTCTACGGTGGAACTCCCGCGAAGGCCGCCCAGCCGGACTCCGTGCTCGCGGCGGTCTCGTGGGGGACGAGTCGCGATGCGCCCCGGCTCAGCACGCAACCGGCGGCAACGCACCTCGGGTGGCCCGCAGAACCGGGCGGCGCGGCGCGACCGGTACTCCCGGACAACCGCGAGCCCGAACCAGCAACCTCCGAGCTGGCCGCACCAGCAGCGATCTCCCGGCAGCCGGCCTCGGCCGAAACCGAAAGGACATCGATGAAGATCCGCGTGGAACGTGACGGCCTAGCCGACGCCGTCGCCTGGGTCGCGCGCAGCCTGCCTTCGCGGCCTCCGGTACCCGTGCTGGGCGGAGTGCTGCTGGATGCGAGCTCCGGCGAGGCGCTGACCATCTCCGGTTTCGACTACGAGGTTTCCGCCCAGGTCACCACCGAGGCGTCCATCGACTCCACCGGCAAGACCCTGGTCTCCGGGCGGTTGTTGGCCGACATCACCAAGTCGCTGCCGAACCGGCCGGTGGAGATCACCGTCGACGGTCCGCGGGTCACGATCACCTGCGGCAGCTCCAAGTTCAGCCTGCCGACCATGCCGGTCGAGGACTACCCGGAACTGCCCGCGATGCCGCAGCGCGCAGGCGCGGTCCCCGGCGACCTGTTCGCCGAAGCGGTCGCCCAAGTCGCGGTGGCAGCGGGCAAGGACGACACGCTGCCGATGCTCACCGGCGTCCGGATGGAGATCAACGCCGATCAGCTGACGATCGTGGCCACCGACCGGTTCCGGCTGGCCATGCGGGAGTTCACCTGGGAACCGGACGAGTCGATCGAGGACACCTCGGTGCTGGTGCCCGCGCGCACGCTCGCCGAGTCGGCGAAGACGATCGGCGGGGCAGGCAGCAAGGTCGAGATCTCGCTGGCCTCCGGCGACGGTCTGCTGGGGCTGACCGGCACGACGCGGCGCAACACCACGCGCCTGCTGGACGCGGAATTCCCGAAGTACCGCCAGCTGCTGCCTTCCGAGACCGCGGCCACCGCCATCGTCGACGTGGCCCCGCTGGTCGAGGCGATCAAGCGCGTGTCCCTGGTCGCCGAGCGCGGCACGCAGGTGCGGCTGGAGATCTCCGACTCGGGGCTGCGGCTGACCGCGGGCGGCGACGACGAGGGCAGCGCCGAGGAAGAACTCCCGGTGGAGCTGTCCGGCGAGTCGCTGACGATCGCCTTCAACCCGGCCTACCTGCAGGACGGCCTCGGTGCGTTGAAGACCGACCGCGCGCAGATGCTGTTCACCACATCCAACCGGCCCGCGTTGCTCAAACCGGTCGGGGAAGATGGTGAAGTGGTCCCGGGCTACCTCTACCTGCTGATGCCGGTGCGCTTGCCGGGCTGAGGCCGCCTCGGCGGCCCGCCCGGTGACGAGCGGGCCGGAAGATCACATCGATGCCGGGCCGCGGAAATCGGGCGAGTCCGGGCGAAGGTTCGTCTCGAAGGGAATAACCGTTGCAACTGGGACTTGTCGGTCTCGGCCGAATGGGTTTCAACATGCGCGAGCGGCTGCGGACCGCCGGGCACGAGGTGGTCGGCTACGACCGCAACCAAGACGTCAGCGACGTTCCCTCGCTCGCCGAGCTGGCAGGCAAGCTGACCGGCCCGCGGATCGTGTGGATCATGGTGCCGCACGGTGAGCCGACCAGGCAGACCATCGAGGAGCTCGCAGGCGTGCTCGCCGCGGGCGACCTGATCATCGAGGGCGGGAACTCCCGGTTCACCGACGACCAGGACAACGCCGCGCTGCTGGCCGAACACGGCATCAAGTACGTCGACGTCGGCGTGTCCGGCGGGGTGTGGGGCGCGAAGAACGGTTACGGGCTGATGGCCGGTGGCGACACCGCGGACATCGAGCGGGCGCTGCCGATCTTCGACGCGCTGCGCCCGGAAGGCCCGCGCGAGGAAGGCTTCGCGCACGCGGGCCCGGTCGGTGCCGGGCACTACGCGAAGATGGTGCACAACGGCATCGAGTACGGGTTGATGCAGGCGTACGCCGAGGGCTTCGAGCTGCTGGCCGCTTCCGAGGTGGTCACCGACGTGCCCGCGACGGTCAAGGCGTGGAGCCGGGGCACCGTGGTGCGGTCCTGGCTGCTGGACCTGCTGGTGCGCGCGCTGGAGGAAGACCCGGACCTGGAGCGGCTGCGCGGCTACGTCTCGGACTCCGGCGAGGGGCGTTGGACCGTCGAGGAGTCGGTGCGCAATTCCGTGCCGGCCCCGGTGATGACGGCCGCGCTCTACGCCAGGTTCGCTTCCCGGCAGGACGACTCGCCCGCGATGAAGGCCGTCGCCGCGCTGCGCAACCAGTTCGGCGGGCACGCCGTGGAGACGAACGAGGGCTGAGCTCCTCGCTGCCGGACCCTCCGCGTCCGGTCGATTTGTCGACACGGCGACATGTCGGTGCGGCGATCCGAGGCGGTCTCCGCACCTGCCCGGCGCGTCCCCCGCACCGCGCGACTCCGAACCCGACTCCCCTCGGGAGCGTTTTGTACGTCCGCCATCTCCAAGTGACCGATTTCCGCTCCTGGCAGCACGCGGACCTGGCCTTCGAGCCGGGGGCCTCGGTGCTGATCGGCGCGAACGGCCAGGGCAAGACGAACCTGGTCGAGGCGCTGGGCTACGTCGCCACGCTCGGTTCGCACCGCGTGCCGAACGACGCACCGCTGGTCCGCGACGGCGCGCAGCGCGCGTTCGTGCGCGCGGCCGTCGTCAACGGCGGCCGCGAGCTGCTGGTCGAGCTGGAGATCACGCCCGGCAAGGCGAACCGGGCGCGGATCAACCGAGGCGCGCCCGGCAAACCCCGCGACGTGCTGGGTGTGCTGCGCACGGTGTTGTTCGCGCCCGAGGATCTCGCGGTGGTCCGCGGTGATCCGGGGGAGCGGCGCCGGTTCCTGGATGACCTGCTGGTGTCCCGGGCACCCCGCTATGCCGGGGTGCGCTCGGACTACGAGCGGGTGTTGCGCCAGCGCAGCGCGCTGCTGAAGTCGGCGGGCGCGGCGCGCAAGGGCGGTCCCGCCGCGGATTTGCGGACCCTGGAGGTCTGGGACGGGCACCTGGCGCGGCACGGTGCGGACCTGCTGGCCGGGCGGCTGGACCTGGTCGCCGACCTCGCACCGCACGTGACCAGCGCTTACGCCAGCGTCGCGGCGACCGGTGGGGACAGCGCGCCCGCGGGCCGGGTCGCCGACGTGCGGTATCGCAGCAGCCTCGGCGACTCGTTGCCGGAGGGCTTCGGGGTGCCGATGGGGCGGCGCGCGGATCCCGCGGAGCTGGAGCAGGTGCTGCTCGCCGAGTTGGAGCAGGTGCGCGGTCAGGAGTTGGAGCGCGGGGTTTCCCTGATCGGGCCGCACCGGGACGACCTCGAGCTGGTGCTGGGCGAGCTGCCCGCGAAGGGTTACGCGAGCCACGGCGAATCGTGGTCGTTCGTGCTGGCGTTGCGGCTGGCCTCGTACCACCTGCTCGCCGAGGATGGCGCGGAACCGGTCTTGATCCTCGACGACGTGTTCGCGGAGCTGGACCGCAGGCGGCGGTCCCGGCTGGCGGAGCTGGTCGCCGGTGCCGAGCCGGTGCTGGTGACCGCCGCGGTGCCGGAAGACGTGCCGGAGGAACTAGCGGGCACCCGCTTCGAGGTCCGCGATGGGGAGGTCAGCCGTGTCGGATGAACGGTCCGGGCACGCTCCGCAAGGATCGACACGCACTGTGCAGGACTCGTCTCCACAGTTACCCACAACTGGGGATAACGCTGTGGATGGTGTGGAGAACTCGGTGACATCGGGCGAGCACAGCGCGTCCGCGGCCGGTTCCGACGGAGCCGAGCTGCACGGATCCGACCTCGCGCGAGCCGCGCTGCAGGCGGCCAAGGAGCAGTCCCAGGGCAACCGCCGCCGGCCCAAGCGGGGCAAGTCCCCGGCCGGTCGGCGCAGGCGCCGCGGCTGGTCCGGTCCGGGCGCCGACGATCGCGATCCGCAGCCGCTGGGCAGGCTGGCCTCCAGGCTGGCCACCGACCACGGCTGGACCGACCGGCTCTCCGGCGGTCAGGTCTTCGCCCGCTGGACCAGCCTGGTCGGCGGGGACATCGCCGAGCACACCAAACCGGTCGCGCTGAGCAATGCGGAGCTGACCGTGCAGGCCGAGTCGACCGCCTGGGCCACTCAGCTGCGCCTGCTGCAGCGCCAGATCATCAAGCGGATCGCAGATGGCGTGGGCGACGGCGTGGTCCGGCGGATCAAGGTGCAGGGCCCGGCCGCGCCGAGCTGGCGGCACGGTCCGCGGCACGTCCCGGGCCGCGGACCCCGGGACACCTACGGCTGAGCCGACGCTCGCGCGAGTCCGCGCAGGAAGCTCGCGGACCCGCTCGCGGGTCTCGGATGGTGTCCTGATCCGAGTTATCGGCTCTGTGAGGAATTCAGGGGTGTCCTTGCCGCACTTCTGTCCGGGACGACCAGTAGACTGGAGCGGTGGGCGTGGCATCCGCGAGTCGCCGCGTTCCCGGCATCGCGCACCCAGCCGCCGTCGAACCGCCGGTCAAGGTCGTGCGCCGGAACGCCACCCGCAGCCGTGCCCACTTCGGTCGGCGCCCGTGCGCGGCCGCCGCTGGCGGCCTCCGGGCTGCCCGATCACCCGACACACAGCCGGTTCGAGGAGACACCGAGGCCCGTGGCAGCGAAGAAGAACGAATACAGCGCGTCGTCCATCACCGTTCTTGAGGGCCTGGAGGCCGTCCGCAAGCGACCCGGCATGTACATCGGTTCCACCGGTGAACGCGGCCTGCACCACTTGGTGCAGGAGGTCGTGGACAACTCGGTCGACGAGGCGATGGCGGGTTACGCCAGCAAGGTCGAGGTGACGCTGCTGGCCGACGGCGGCGTCCGGGTCACCGACGACGGCCGCGGCATCCCGGTGGACATGCACCCGGTGGAGAAGAAGCCGACGCTCGAGGTCGTGCTGACCGTGCTGCACGCGGGCGGCAAGTTCGGCGGCGACTCCTACGCGGTCTCCGGTGGTCTGCACGGCGTCGGCGTGTCCGTGGTGAACGCGCTGTCCACCGCGCTGGAGGCGGAGGTCTGCCGCGACGGGCACGTCTGGCGGCAGCGCTACGAGGACTCCAAGCCCGTCACCGAGATCCAGCAGGGCGAGGCCACCAAGAAGACCGGCACCACGATCACGTTCTGGGCCGACGGGAACGTCTTCGAGACCACCCGGTTCAACGCCGAGACCATCTCCCGGCGGCTGCAGGAGATGGCGTTCCTGAACAAGGGCCTGACCATCGTGCTGCGCGACGAGCGCGCCGCCGAAGAGGACGAGGCCGGGCAGGACGCCGACGGCAGCTCGGCGCGCGCGCAGGAGCGGACCTTCCACTACCCGGGCGGTCTGGAGGACTTCGTCAAGCACATCAACGCGACGAAGGACCCCATCCACAAGAAGGCCATCGCGTTCAACGCCGCGGGCAACGGCCTCGAGGTGGAGATCGCGATGCAGTGGAACTCCGGGTTCAACCAGTCCGTTTACACCTTCGCGAACACGATCAACACGCACGAGGGCGGCACCCACGAGGAAGGCTTCCGCGCGGCGCTGACCAGGGTGGTCAACGCCTACGCGAAGGAGAAGAAGCTGCTCAAGGACAAGGACGGCAGCCTCACCGGCGACGACGTCCGCGAGGGCCTGGCGGCGATCGTGTCGGTGAAGGTCGGCGAGCCGCAGTTCGAGGGGCAGACCAAGACCAAGCTGGGCAACACCGAGGTCAAGTCGTTCGTGCAGACCGCCGCGTTCGAGTGGCTCAACGACTGGTTCGACCGCAACCCGGCGGACGCCAAGACGATCATCAACAAGGCGGTCGGCTCGGCGCAGGCCCGGATGGCGGCCCGGCGGGCCAAGGAGCTGGTGCGCCGCAAGAGCGCGATGGACATCGGCGGGCTGCCCGGCAAGCTGAAGGACTGCCAGTCGAACGTTCCGGACGAGTGCGAGCTCTACGTCGTGGAGGGCGACTCGGCGGGCGGTTCGGCCAAGGACGGCCGGGAATCGCGGTTCCAGGCGATCCTGCCGATCCGCGGCAAGATCATCAACGTGGAGAAGGCGCGGATCGACAAGGTCCTCAAGAACAACGAGGTCCAGTCCATCATCACCGCGCTGGGCACCGGCATCCACGACGAGTTCGACCTGTCCAAGCTGCGCTACCACAAGATCGTGCTGATGGCCGACGCCGACGTGGACGGCCAGCACATCCGGACGCTGCTGCTGACGCTGCTGTTCCGGTTCATGCGCCCGCTGATCGAGAACGGGCACGTGTACCTGGCCCGCCCGCCGCTCTACAAGATCAAGTGGCCGCGCGCGGAGCCGGAGTACGCCTATTCCGACCGGGAGCGCGACGGCCTGCTGGAGGCGGGTGCGGCGGCCGGTCGCCGGCTGCCGAAGGACGACGGGATCCAGCGCTACAAGGGTCTCGGCGAGATGAACCCGCAGGAGCTGTGGGAGACCACGATGGACCCGTCGAGCAGGCTGCTGATGCAGGTCTCGCTGGACGACGCCGCCACCGCCGACGAACTGTTCAGCGTGCTCATGGGCGAGGACGTGGAGGCGCGCCGCTCGTACATCACGCGCAACGCCAGGGACGCCGGTCTGCTCGACGTGTGACCCGACGTCCGGGTGGCGACCAGCCGGGTCGCCGCGCCCGCGGCACCTGCGCCGACGAGCGAGGTGCGCGGGACACCTGGCCCGCGCCGCGGCGCCGCCGGAACACGCTGACCTTGCCTGAAAGGAATCTCTACTCGTGACGGAAATCCTGCCGCCGGAACACGGCCGGGTCGAACCGGTCGACATCCAGCAGGAGATGCAGAACTCCTACATCAACTACGCGATGAGCGTGATCGTCGCCCGGGCGCTGCCCGATGTGCGCGACGGCCTCAAGCCGGTGCACCGGCGCGTGCTCTACGCGATGTACGACTCCGGGTTCCGCCCGGACCGGGGTTACGTCAAGTGCTCCCGCGTCGTCGGCGAGGTGATGGGTAACTACCACCCGCACGGCGACTCGGCGATCTACGACGCGCTGGTGCGGCTCGCGCAGCCGTGGGCGATGCGGCACCCGCTCATCGACGGCCAGGGTAACTTCGGCTCGCCCGGCAACGACCCGGCGGCGGCGATGCGCTACACCGAGGCGCGGCTGGACCCGTTGGCGATGCACATGCTCTCCGACATCGAAGAGGACACCGTCGACTTCTCGGACAACTACGACGGGCGCACCCAGGAACTCGACGTGTTGCCGGCGCGCATCCCGAACCTGCTGGTCAACGGCGGGAACGGGATCGCGGTCGGGATGGCGACCAACATCCCGCCGCACAACCTGCGGGAAGTCGCCGACGGCGTGGTGTACCTGCTGGACAACCCCGAGGTCGACGACGAGACGCTGCTCGAAGAGCTGATCAAGCTGATCAAGGGCCCGGACTTCCCGACCCGCGGGCTCATCATGGGCACCAACGCGATCGCCGATGCCTACCGCACCGGGCGCGGGTCCATCCGGATGCGGTCGGTGGTCTCGGTGGAGGAGGACGCCAAGGGGCGGACGTCGCTGGTCGTCACGGAGTTGCCGTACCAGGTCAACCCGGACAACCTGATCGAGAGCATCGCGACGATGCACCGGGACGGCAAGATCTCCGGCGTCTCCGACATCGCCGACGAGTCCAACAGCCGGCGCGGGATGCGCATCGTCATCACCTTGAAGCGGGACGCGATCCCGAAGGTGGTGCTCAACAACCTCTACAAGCACACCCAGCTGCAGACGACCTTCGGCGTGAACATGCTCGCGCTGGTCGAAGGCGTGCCCCGCACGCTGCGGCTGGACCAGGTGATCCGCTACTACGTCAAGCACCAGCTCGAGGTCATCGTCCGGCGCACCCGGTACCGGCTGCGCAAGGCCGAAGAACGCGCCCACGTGCTGCGCGGGCTGGTCAAGGCGCTGGACGCGCTGGACGAGGTGATCGCGCTGATCCGCCGCTCGCCGACGGTGGACGAGGCGCGCACCGGCCTGATCGGGTTGCTGGACGTGGACGACGTGCAGGCCAACGCGATCCTGGAGATGCAGCTGCGGCGGCTGTCCGCGCTGGAACGGCAGAAGATCGTCGACCAGCTCGCCGAGCTGGAACGCGAGATCGAGGACTACAAGGACATCCTGGACCGGCCGGAGCGGCAGCGCGCGATCGTGCGCGACGAGCTGATGGCGATCGTCGACAAGCACGGCGACGACCGCCGCACCAAGATCGTGCCCTACGAGGGCGAGGTCTCCATGGAAGACCTCATCGCCGACGAGGACGTCGTCGTCACGATCACCCGCACCGGCTACGCGAAGCGCACCCGCACCGACCTGTACCGGGCGCAGAAGCGCGGCGGCAAGGGCGTGCAGGGCGCGCAGCTCAAGCAGGACGACATCGTGTCGCACTTCTTCGTGTGCTCCACGCACGACTGGATCCTGTTCTTCACCAACAAGGGGCGGGTGTACCGGGCGAAGGCGTACGACCTGCCGGAGGCCAACCGCACCGCGCGCGGGCAGCACGTGGCGAACCTGCTGGCCTTCCAACCGGACGAGCACATCGCCCAGGTCATGCAGATCAAGGACTACACCGCCGCGCCGTACCTGGTGCTGGCCACCAAGAACGGGCTGGTCAAGAAGTCGAAGCTGACCGACTTCGACTCGAACCGCTCGGGCGGCCTCATCGGGGTGAACTTGAAGGACGAGGACGAGCTGGTCGGGGCGGTGCTGTGCTCCACCGACGACGACCTGCTGCTGGTCTCCGCGGAGGGCCAGTCGATCCGGTTCCACGCCACCGACGAGGCGCTGCGCCCGATGGGCCGGGCCACCTCCGGCGTGCTGGGCATGCGGTTCAACCGCGGCGACGAGCTGCTCGCCATGGGTGTCGTGCGCGCCGGGCGGTACGTCCTGGTGGCCACCGACGGCGGCTACGCCAAGCGGACGCCGATCGACGACTACCCGGTCCAGGGGCGCGGCGGCAAGGGAGTGCTGACCATTCAGCACGACGACAAACGTGGGAGGCTTGTCGCGGCGCTCATCGCCGACCTGGACGATGAGCTGTACGCGATCACCTCCACCGGCGGTGTCATCCGGACGACCGCCAAGGAGGTTCGCAAAGCGGGCAGGCAGACGAAGGGGGTGCGTCTGATGAACCTGGGCGACGGGACCTCGGTCGTGGCCATCGCGCGAAACGCCGACGAGGCCGCCGACCCGGACGCCGCCGGGCCTGGCCCCGAGCCGACGAAGTAGCGACACGCCGACCACGATCATGAAGGATCTCTCGTGACCACTTCCGACAAGCCGGAGCGTCCGGAGGGGCATTCGGAGCAGCCGGACGCCGAGCGCAACAGCAGCCAGAACTCCCCGCACACCTCGGTCATGACCGGTGAGGACGGTGCCGGGTCCGGTGCCGCGGACTCGGCGGCCACCGGCGGCGACGGGGAGACCTTCGACGGCACCGACGTCCCGCCGCCGTGGCAACGCGCATCGGCGACCGGCGATGGTGCGGACGGCACCGGCTCCGATTCGGCCGCCACCCAGGCGAAATTCGGCGACGAGCAGGAAACCGTGCGCACCGAGATTCCCGGGCAGGGCTTCGACGGTTCCGGGCGCACTTCGGTGTCGTTCGGCGCCTCCGCGCGAGCCGGTGCGCAGGCGAGCGCCAGCGCGCGCAGGCCGAGTAGGGGACCGCGCCGGGCCAGCCTGCAGATCAAGTGGCTCGACCCGTGGTCGGTGTTGAAGCTGGCGCTGGTGCTCAGCGTCGCCATGTTCTTCGTGTGGATGATCGCGGTCGCCGTGCTCTACGGGGTGCTCGACGGCATGGGCGTGTGGGACTCGCTGAACGGCACGTTCACCGAGCTCACCCAGCCGGAGAACGCGGCAGCCGAACTGATCAGCGCGGGTCGGGTGTTCGGCGTCGCCTCGATCATCGGGGCGATCAACATCGTGCTGTTCACCGCGCTGGCGACGGTCAGCGCGTTCATCTACAACGTGGCCGCCGACTTCGCGGGTGGCGTCGAGGTCACGCTGTCCGAGCGGGAGTGACCGGCCGGGGGTGGCGGCCCGCGGTCGCCACCCCCGCCGAACCGCCGGGACCCCCCGCTACGAAGGCCGCCCGGCGTCCTGTAATCTTTGAAGCACACCAAGGGCCTATAGCTCAGACGGTTAGAGCGCTTCGCTGATAACGAAGAGGTCGGAGGTTCAAGTCCTCCTAGGCCCACTTTCCTTGAGGAATCTCCCTCGCCCGCGGTCGCGGGCCGTGCGCTAGGAGGCGACCGGAAATGAAGAAGCTGCTCGCACTCGCCGTCGTTGCTGGTGCCGTGCTGTTCGTCGTCCGCCGCAACCGCGCCGCCAAGGCCGAGGCCGACCTCTGGCGTGAGGCCACCGCCGGCGAGGTGTGAGCCGCACGCGGCGCACCGGCACGTAAGGAACCAACCGGCGACCACGTCGAGCGCTCGCCCGCGCGGTGAGCCCGCCGTGGTCGCTGTTCATTGCGGACGGGCCTTCGCTAACATCGGAAAGCCGCCGGACGTGCGTGGCCAGGTGCGACCGGCACCACCGGGGACGTAGCTCAATTGGCAGAGCACCGCCTTTGCAAGGCGGGGGTTAGGGGTTCGATTCCCCTCGTCTCCACTCGATCGGGGGCGTGTCTGCTCGGCGGGCACGCCTTCGGGTTTTTTCGATCTTCGTCGTGTTTGTGCGGGGGGCCGAGCCCCCCGCGCCCCCGGCCGGAGGGCTGCGCCCCCGGACCCCCATCCCCGGCCTTGTTGGTGGGTTGCGTTGGGTTGGCCTGTGTCGGTCTCGGTCGGAATTTGCCGCTTCGGTCGGATTCGCTGGGTCGGCCGGATGACCGGGCGGGTGGGATGGATCGGCCGGACCGTCAGGGGCGGGCGGATCGGGTGGAAGTTGGCTGGGGATCTGGATTCGTGAGTTCGGCTTTGTGGGCCTGCGGTGTGAGTCCGGGGCGTCGGGCGGTGTCGACTTGCTGTTCTGGGGTTTTCGATGAGTGGAATGGTGGGGATGGTCCGGGGGCTGCTGGGGGGCACGATGCTTCGGCAACGGACGCGGTGATCAATCGGGCCGCGCGAACCCGACGGGGGTAGCGATGCCGAACCAGCGCAGCGCCGAAAGATCCGGGTACGCCCGTTGGGTCGTGCCGCTGTGCTGGAGCGCGGTGCTGCTAGAGGGGTTCGACGTCGTCGTGCTCGGCAGTGTGCTGCCGGTCCTGCTCGACCAAGGGCAATGGGGACTCACGCACGCCTCCGGCTCGCTGGTCTCCACCGCCGGGCTGATCGGCATGACCATCGGCTCGCTCGCGATCGGCACGATCACCGACATCATCGGGCGGCGCAAAGCGCTGCTGCTCGCGGTGATCGGCTTCTCGGTGTTCACCGCGCTGTGCGCCGCGGCCCCATCGGTGCTGATCTTCGGGCTGCTGCAGTTCCTCGCCGGCCTCGGGCTCGGCGGCTGCGTGCCCACCGCCATCGCGCTGGTCACCGAAAACGCCCGTGCCGGACGCGGCAGCGGCGCCGCCACCACGCTGATGACCGGCTACCACGTCGGCGCAGTGCTCACCGCCTTGCTCGGCATCGGGGTGCTGCCGCTACTCGGATGGCGGTGGATGTTCCTGATCGGCGCGGCACCCGCGCTGGTGCTGGTGCCGCTGATGTTCCGATACCTGCCGGAATCGTTGCCGTCGGACCACGGCGGCGGAATGCGCGGTGGACTGGCCAACGTCGCCTCGCTGCTGCGAGGAGCCTTCGCGCGCGACACGATCGCCTTCTGGGTCGCCTCGTTCATGGGGCTGCTGCTGGTCTACGGGCTCAACACCTGGTTGCCGGAGATCATGCGCGCCGCAGGCTACCCGCTAGGAGCTTCGCTGGGACTGCTGCTGACGCTCAACGCCGGCGCCATCGCCGGGCTCGTCATCGCAGGCCGGATCGCCGACCGGGCGGGAATCCGGCCGGTCACCATCGGCTGGTTCGCGGCGGGCGCGGTGTTCCTCGCCGCGCTGAGCATCAAACTTCCCGGAGCAGGCGTGTACCTGGCGGTGTTCATCGCGGGCTGTTTCGTGTTCAGCGCCCAAGTGCTGGTTTACGCCTACATCGGACGGGCCTACGCGGTCTCCACCCGAGCGACCGCCCTGGGCTGGGCGGCAGGAGTCGGCCGGATCGGCGCGATCTGCGGTCCGTTGCTCGGCGGCGGACTGCTCACCGCAGGCATCGCTTACCCGTGGGGCTTCTACGCGTTCGCCGCGGTGGGGGCGCTGGGCGCGATAGGGATCGCGGCGGTGCGCCGGACCACCGCCGAACCCGTGGCGGGTTGAACGAACCGGTGCGGCTGCGCCGCCGAACGTGCACGAGGCGGGCGCCCGTGCGGGCACCCGCCTCGTACCGAGCATCAGCGGTCCTGGTCGGAGCCCAGCGCGTCGGACCGTCCGCCGAGCTGGCCGTCCCGCACCGGGCCGCTGCCGTTGCGGGACAGCCCGTCCTCGTGCGTCGGGAAGTCCTCGGCATCGGCCACCGGCAGCTCCTCCGGACGGCGCGACAACGCCACCACGGCGATCCCGGCCAGGCCCGCCAGCGCCAGCAGCACCCACGGCCACTTCCGCCGCGACTTCGGCGCGGGCTCGATCCGGGCGGCGAGTTCCTTGCGCGCCACCTCGGTGTTCTTGGCCAGCCGCTTGCGCGTCTTGGCGGTCTTCTTCTCCCAGTCCTTGCGGGCCTTCTCCCACTGCTTGCGGGCCTTGCGGCCGCGATCGGCCAGATCGTCCCTGGAAAGACCGGTGGCCTTCTGGGTCAGCAGCTCGGGCAGCTGCTCCGCGGACAGCCCGTGCTCGGCGAGTTCCTGCTCGGCCCTGGCAATGGCCTGCTTGCTCGCGGCCCGGCCGGCCTTGCCCGCGCGCACCGCGCCTTCGCGAGCGCTCCGCACCCCCGTGCCGACCGCTCTGCCCACGTTCTCACCAGTTCGGGCCATCGCCTCCACCTCGTCCATCGTGTGCCTCCTTGGCCGGCGTTCGCCGGTCGCCTTGCCGCGCCGGAGCCGCTCCGGCACGTGACGATCACCCCCAATACTGCACCCAGCCACGTGGTTCGCGCTTTCCGATGGCAGGATGGACGTGTGGCTGAAGACAACGGATCGCTCGTCGGGAAGACCGTGACCGCGACCCTGCACACTTCGCAGGGCGACATCCGCGTCGACCTCTTCCCGAACCAGGCGCCGAAAACGGTGGGCAACTTCGTGGGGCTCGCCGAGGGGACCAAGGAATACAGCAACCCGAACGCGCGCGGGGAGCGTTCCGGGCCGTTCTTCGACGGCGTGATCTTCCACCGGGTCATCGACGGTTTCATGATCCAGACCGGCGACCCGACCGGAACCGGGCGCGGTGGTCCCGGCTACGACTTCGAGGACGAGTTCCACCCGGAGCTGCAGTTCGACCGGCCGTACATGCTGGGCATGGCCAACCCGGGCCGCCCGAACTCGAACGGCTCGCAGTTCTTCATCACGGTGGCGCGCACGCCGCACCTGAACTACAAGCACACGATCTTCGGCGAAGTGGCCGATCAGGAGTCCCGCGAGGTCGTGGACGCCATCGCGCACACCGCCACCGGCCCGCAGGACCGTCCGATGAGCGACATCGTGATCGAGAAGGTCACCGTGGAGCGCGGCGAGTCCTGACGTGAGCACCCCGCCCGGCCCCGCGACCGGCCCGGAACAGGCGGCGCAGCAACCGGCCTGCGTGCGGCACCCGGACCGGCCGACCGGACTGCGTTGCGTGCGCTGCGAGCGCCCGGCCTGTCCGGACTGCCTCCAAGAGGCTTCGGTCGGTTACCAGTGCGTGGACTGCGTCGCGCAGGGCCGGAACCGGGGTCGCGAGGCGGTGACCGTCGCAGGCGCCCGGCTGGCCAGCCGCCCGATCGTCGTTCCGGTGCTGATCGCGTTGAACGTGGCGGCCTTCGTGGCCACCGCGGTGCAGGCGAAGAGCATCCAGAACAACATCGACTCGCAGCTGTTCGACACGTTCGCGATGTGGCCGGTTGGTGTTGCGGGCGGCGAGTGGGTGCGCCTGATCAGCTCCGGCTTCCTGCACTTCGGGCCGATCCACCTGCTGATGAACATGATCGCGCTGTGGGTGATCGGCCGCGACCTCGAGCTCGTGCTCGGGCGGCTCCGGTTCACCGCGGTGTACCTGCTGTCGCTGCTCGGTGGCAGCGTCGCAGTCTTCCTGTTCGGTGACCTGGGGTCGCCGGTCGCCGGCGCTTCCGGTGCGGTGTACGGCCTGATGGGCGGGATCGCGCTCGCAGCGCTGCGGCTGAAGGTGAGCCTGCGGCCGGTGCTGGTGGTGATCGCGCTGAACATCGTGTTGAGCGTGACGATCCCGGGGATTTCGCTGCTCGGCCACCTCGGTGGTCTGGCGCTCGGCGGGGCTTCCACCGCGGCGCTGGTCTACGCGCCGCGGAACCGGCGGGTGCTGCTGCAATCCGCGGCGCTCGGGGCGTTGCTGCTGGTGTTGATCGCCTTGCTGATCACGCGGGATCTGCAGTTCGGGCCGGTCAGCTGCTTCAACGGTCGCTGCTTCGGGGCGTGAGCCTCAGCGGCGCAGAC
>NZ_JAFRFW010001062.1:0-2107 GCF_017434145.1 Saccharopolyspora sp.
AACCGCACCGAGGCGCTTCCCGGGCGCGCCCTGCGCCGCAACCCCTGAATCCGAGGAGTCCACTGTGTACAGCGTTGTGCACTGGCTGCAGCACGACACCGCCGGGCTGCTGACGTTATCCGCGGCCGCGATCGCTGCGCTGCTGACGATGATCATGCGGTTCCGGGTGGAGCCGTTCATCGCGCTGATCATCACCGGGTTGCTGCTGGCGCTGGCCGCCGGATTGCCGGTGCGCGACATCGTGGGCTCCGCGCAGAAGAGCAGCGAATCCCTGCTGGAGAACGGATTCGGCAGCATCCTCGGGCACATCACCGCGATCGTCGGGCTCGGCGCGATCCTCGGCGCGGTGCTGGAGAACTCCGGCGGCGCACAGTTGCTCACCCGCAGGCTGCTGGCGGCGTTCGGGCAGCGGCGCGCGCCGCTGGCGATGGGGCTGGCCGGGCTGGTGTTCGGCGTTCCGGTGTTCTTCGACATCGGGATCTTCGTGCTCGCGCCGCTGGTCTACGTCGCGGCCCGGCAGGGCGGGCGGTCGATCCTGCTGTACTGCCTGCCGCTGGTGGCGGGACTTTCGATGACGCACGCCTTCCTGCCGCCGCACCCCGGTCCGGTGGTTGCCGCCGGGCTGCTCGGGGTGGACATGGGCTGGCTCATCATCATGGGGCTGGCCTGCGGACTCCCCGCGTTCGTCGTGGCGGGCGTGCTGTACTCGTCGTGGATCGGCAAGCGCATCCACCTGCCGGTGCCGGAAACGGCGGGCGAACCGCCCGAGGACGCCGGCGAACCGCCGCTCGGCGTGGTGGCGCTGGTGATCGGCTTGCCGGTGCTGCTGATCCTCGGCGGCACCTTCGCAGGCATCACGCTGCCGCCCGGTGCCGCGCTGGACGCGTTGACGTTCCTGGGAAATCCGGTCGTCGCGCTGACCATCGCGGTGTTGATCGCGTTCTGGCTGCTGGGCACGCGGCGCGGCCTGGGCGGGGCGGACATCGCGGAGCTGACCGCGCGGGCGCTGCGGCCGCTGGGCATGATCCTGCTGGTCGTCGGTGCGGGCGGATTCTTCGGCGAAGTGCTCTCGGAAACCGGGGTGGGCGATGCGCTGGCCGGATCGTTGCAGGCCACCGGACTGCCGGTGATCGCATCGGCGTACTTGATCAGCTCCGGGATGCGGATCGCGCAGGGCTCGGCGACGGTCGCGATCGTGACCACCGGCGGCATCGTCGCGCCGCTGCTGGCCGGATCCGCCTACTCGCAGCCGCAGCTGGCGCTGGTCGCGGTCGCCATCGGCGCCGGATCGATCATCGCCTCGCACGTCAACGACGGCGGGTTCTGGATCATCTCGCGGTATTTCGGCATCCCCGTCGCCGAGATGCTCAAGACCTGGACGGTGCTGGAGACGATCCTGTCGCTGAGCGCGTTCGCGGTGGCGGCCGGGCTGAGCGTGCTGGTCTGAGCGCGATAGTCGCCGATCCGCGTCGCCGCCGGACTCCACGCCGGACCGTGGTTCCCTCTCCTGTCCCGCCGACTGACGCGCACCGGCCAGGACAGCTGCGCTCATCTCGGTGGCCGTACCGCGTGCGAGCCTTCACGACTGCCGCTGAACCTGCGGCGCACCCGCGCGCGCCCGCAGCATGAGCGCGAGCACCGAGGCCGCCCCGGCCGCGAGCGCCGCGGTCAGCAGTGCCGCGCGGTGCGAACCGCCCGACCAGCCGACCAGTTGACCGGCCACGGCGGTTCCGATGCCGTTGCCGCCCCACATGCAGGTGGTCAGCCACGCGAACGCCTCGGTGCGGTGCTCGGCCGCGGCCGCGCTGCCCAGGACCAGCTGGTGCAGCGTGTCCCGCATCCCGCTGACCAGACCGAGCAGCAGCAGGACCACGCCCGCGAGCACCGGTCCGGACGTCGCCGCCACGATCGCCAGCAGCAACGCCGAAACGGCGTGCAACGCCACCAGGCGCGGGCGGGCGGCGGTGTCGCGTTCCCGCATGCCGTAGCACAACGCGCTGAACACGGCTCCGGCCGAGAAGACGCTCAGCAGCACGCCGGAGGCTTCCGGCGCGGCGGCCGAGGTCGCCAGCGCGGACACCCCCACCAGCAAGCAGCCGAAGGCCAC
>NZ_JAFRFW010000111.1:0-1911 GCF_017434145.1 Saccharopolyspora sp.
CCCACGACGAAGCCGAATGGGCGCCGCTCGGGACCCCGGCCGCCGTCGTGCGTCCCACCGGCCCCGCAGACGTCGTCGCCGTGGGCAAAGTGTGCGCGCAACGCGGTGTGCCGGTGGTGCCGCGGGGAGCCGGAACCGGCCTCTCCGGCGGGGCCAACGCGCTGGACGGCTGCGTGCTGATCTCGTTCGAGCGGATGACTTCGGTCTTGGAGATCAACCCGCGCGAACAGCTCGCCGTGGTCCAGCCCGGTGCGGTCAACGACGACTTCCGCGCCGCCTGCCGCGAGCACGGCGCCTGGTATCCACCGGACCCGGCGAGCTCGCCCTGGTCCACGATCGGCGGCAACGTCGCCACCAACGCGGGCGGCGTCTGCTGCGTCAAATACGGCGTGACCAGGGATTACGTCCTCGGGTTGGAAGCCGTTGTCGGCGACGGCGAGGTGGTTCGGCTCGGCAGGCGCACCGCCAAAGGCGTCGCGGGTTACGACCTGTGCGGGCTGTTCGTCGGTTCCGAGGGCACGCTCGGGATCATCACCGAGATCACCGTGAAGCTGCTGCCCGGGGTGCGCGCGCCGGAGCGCACCGTGGTCGGCTACTTCGATTCGCTCGTGGCGGCAGGTGATGCGGTGGCCGCGGTGGCCGCCTCCGGGGTGACGCCTTCCGCGCTGGAACTGCTCGACCGGCACTGCCTGCGTGCCGTGGACGAGTGGAAGAACATGGGCCTCAGCGACGAGGCCGAAGTGCTGCTGCTGGGCCGCTCGGACACGCCGGGCGAAGCCGGGGATCGCGAAGTCGAAGCCATCGTCGAATGCTTCGAGAAGGGCGGGGCCACGTTCAGCGCGGCCTCCACCGATCAGCACGAGGCGGATGCGCTGTTCGCCGCCCGCCGGTTGGCCTATCCGGCGCTGGAACGGCTGGGTCCGCTGTTGACCGAGGATGTGTGCGTGCCTCGCGCGCTGGTGCCGGACATGCTCGCCAAGGTCGAAGCCGCCGCGCAGCGGCACGACACGAAGATCGCGAACATCGCGCACGCCGGGGACGGCAACCTGCACCCGCTGATCATCACTCCCGCCGGGGACGAAGCGGCGCGCGAGCGTGCGCAGCGCGCTTTCGACGACATCGTGGCCGATGCGATCGCGCTGGGCGGCACCGTCACCGGTGAGCACGGCGTGGGCCTGCTGAAACGGCGCGGCTTGCACGATGAACTCGGGCCGACGGTGGTCGGGATGCACCACGCGGTGAAGAACGCGCTCGACCCGGCGGGCATCTTCAACCCCGGCAAGGTCTTCGGCGATCCCGACGGCTGAGGCGATCTGAACCGTGCCGCCGGTTCCGCTTCGTGCATGCAGCAGTGAAGTGCGCGGGGCGCCGCAGGTACGCCTGCAGACGATCACGTGGCCGGGCAGACCGCACGGCGCGGGATCGTCGATGTGCGCCTCCAGGGCCTTGGCGGCTGCCTCGTGATCGGAGAATCAGCAGTTCAGCGGCTCATGAACGACATGAACCCGAGGCGGTTCCGCGCCTAGCATGGCGGTGCCGGCGGCGCAGGGGAGTGCGCCGTCGGCCCTTTTGCCCGCACGGCCTCCGCCGCAGTCCGACGGGCCGGAACTGTCAGGGCCGCGGCGATTATCCATCACGGGTCGGGCGGGTGCCGTCTCCCGTGGCGGCGCCGGACCTTCCCGCCAGCAGCTTCCGCGCGGTGTCCTCGATGTCCTGCTCGTCCAACAGCACGTGGTACGCGGCGTCGCCGAGCGGGATGAAACTGTCCTCGCTGGTGACCCGCGCGATCCTGCCGGCGAAACCCGCGTCGGCGAGAGCGGTCACGACCGGTTCGGACACCCCGCCGCTGCGCCGCGTCTCGTCGGCCACCAGCACCGACCCGGTCGCACGCGCCGCCGCCAGCAAGTCTTC
>NZ_JAFRFW010001063.1:0-4151 GCF_017434145.1 Saccharopolyspora sp.
CGCCGGACTGGCGATTCGGACATGGTTGCCTCCCCTTCAGCGTCATCCGGGTGGGGCCGGATGAAATCTGATGGTGCTGTTCCGACGAAAGCACGGAAATGCAGCGAACCGGGCGGTTTGGCGACTTGTCGCCAAACACTTGCGCCGGAAGGGTAACGGCGTTCCGCATCTTTTTCGGATCACCCGATAACATGCCGGGTGATTTTCACCCGAACGGCCTTGCGCAGCGTTTTCAATTGGAAATTGACGCCGTTGCCGCGCCCGCCGGAGAGCCGCACGCAACGCGTCGGATCTGCGCGCGAAACGCGCCCGCAATTAGGGGATAATGTGCTCATCGCTCACTCGATCGGCCGCATCCGCCGCGACAGCGCGCGATCGAGCGGGCGGAATCCGCGCACCGATGAGGTTCGCGGCAGCACGAACGGAATGCGCTCAGGTCGCCGCGACCCAGCGGCGCAGCTTCAACCGCACCGCCTCGACGTACTCCTCGGGCAGCTCGGCCGCGGAGTCCTCCGCGGGAACCGAGTCCGCCTGCCGCTCACCGCCTGCCGGGGCGACGCCGTATTCGAGGCCGTAGTACAGGTACAGCGCGTGCTCCTGCTCCAGCAGCAGATCGCCTTGCTCGAGAGTGACCCGCGGTGCCTGCCGCACCGTCTCCTTGAGCACCGAAACGGTCAGCGTGTCTCCGTCGAACGCGGCGCCGTCCAGCGGCACGAAACTCTCGTTCGTGCCGAAGAGTCCGGTTTGGACGGTGATCCAGGCGGGCTGCTCGGTGGCTTCGTCCAGGAACAGCTGCCCGACGATGCCGACCCGCTGCCCGGCCGGGTCGAACACCTCGCAGCCGAACAACCGCAGTGCTTCCCGCTGACCGATCATGCCGACCGCCTCCCGAACTCGACCGCACCGGCTGCCGCCGAACGCGCCCGCCCGGCCGAGCAGCGGCCACTCCCGCCCAGTCTGCCCCCGCCGCCGCGGCACCGGCACCTCGGAACGGCTGATCCCGCCGCGCGGAAAACTCCTGGCGCACGGGCGAATCCGCACCGACCCGCAGCACCGCACCGTCCGACCTGGACCGTCCCGGGGGCGCCCGCCGGAGGCATCGCGGGGACGGGTCGAACTGACACGCTCCCGGGTACCCGAGCGCGGGGCCCGAAGGCAACTCACCGACCACGAAGGACGCCAGCATGTCAGAGCAGCCCGGTCAGCCCGGCCCGCCGCCGATCACCGACGAGATGCGGGAACAGGCCCGGCAGACGCCGAACAGCTGGCTCTACATCGTCGACCCCGGCTACCAGGACTCCGGGGAGGACGTGCCGCCGGAAGGCGTGATCGGCGCGTACCACATCGACGCCGACGGCGAGATCGACGAGGACTTCCAGTTCAACGACGAGTACGAGCCGTCGGACGTGTCGATCGAGCTGCCGGAACCGGTCAACGAGCTGGAACGGGTGCTGCAGCGGATCGCGGGCGGCGAGGCGCCGGAGGACGAGCTGCCGCCCGCCGTGCTGGCCGCCGAGGTGCTGCTCTACGACCCGGAGAACGGCGAGGGCGAACTCGCCGTCTACGCCGCCGAGCTGGACGACGGCAGCCAGCTGGTGCCCGCCTGCACCTCGCAGGAGCGGGTGCCGGAGAGCTGGCCGGGCACCCGCCGCGTCCCCGGCGACGCGCTGCCGCAGCTGCTGGCGGGCCTGGACCTGGGGCTGAACCTGGACGAGACGGTGCGCGCGGTCATCCCGCACAGCACGCTCGTGGACGACTCCGCGAGCTGACGCACCGGCGCGCGGATGGTGGTCGGCAGCCGCGTGGATGCCTAGCCTCGGCGGTGTGAGCAACGATCACCACTCCGGCAAGCCCGGTCGCATCGGCGACTACGCGCTGCTGTCCGATCTGCGCACCGCCGCGCTGGTCGGCATCGACGGCTCGGTCGACTGGCTGTGCCTGCCGCGGTTCGACTCGCCGTCCTGCTTCAGCCGGCTGCTCGGCGACGAGCGGGACGGCATTGGCAGATCGCACCGGCCGGGCCGGTGCGCGAGGTCCGGCGCCGCTACCGGGACAACTCGCTGGTCGTGGAGACCGATTTCCACACCGACGACGGGGTGCTGCGGCTGGTCGACAGCATGCCGCCGCACGAGAAGAACCAGTTCGACCAGCCGTGCCTGGTGCGGATGCTGGAGTGCGTGTCCGGGTCCGTGCAGGTCCGGATGCGCTGGATCGTGCGGTTCGCCTACGGCGACTCGGTGCCGTGGGTGCGGCACGTGCGCCAGACCAGCCCGGAGCACGACGAGTACATCCTGGCGATCGCCGGTCCGCACACCGCCGTGCTGCGCGGCGATCTGCTGCCGCAGCGGGTCGCGCACGAGCGCGCGCACGAGCTGGTGTTCGCGCTCGAAGCCGGGCAGCGCCGGTCGTGGGTGATGCAGTGGTCGCAGGACCACGAGGAAGTCCCGCCGCCGATGGACCCGGTGCAGGAGACCCGGGACAGCGAGGACTTCTGGCAGGAGTGGACCGGCAAGATCAATTACACCGGTCCGCACGCCGGCGCGGTGTACCGGTCGCTGGCCACGCTCAAGGCCCTCACCTACGCGCCCACCGGCGGCATGGTCGCCGCGCCCACCACGTCGCTGCCCGAGACCGCTGGCGGCAGCCGCAACTGGGACTACCGCTACTGCTGGCTGCGGGACGCCACGCTGGTGCTGCTGGCGCTGGACAACTTCGGCTGCTCCGACGAGGCCGAGGCGTGGCGCCGGTGGCTGGTGCGCGCCGTCGCGGGCGACCCCGCGGACGCGCAGATCATGTACGGCGTGGACGGGCAGCGGCACCTGCTGGAATGGGAGGTCGACTGGCTTTCCGGCTACCACGGCGCACAGCCGGTCCGGGTCGGCAACGGGGCGTACCGGCAACTGCAGCTCGACGTCTACGGCGAGGTCATGGACGCGCTGCACCTCGCGCGGGAACGCGGCGTGCGGGAGAACGCCGACACCTGGGCGCTGCAACGGGGCATGATCAAGCACCTGGAGAAGGTCTGGCAGCAGCCGGACAAGGGCCTGTGGGAGGTGCGCGGGCCGGACCGGCACTTCACGCACTCGCGGGTGATGGTCTGGGTCGCGTTCGACCGCGCGGTGCGCGCCGCTGAGGAGGACGGACTGCCGGGTCAGGTGCAGCGCTGGCGCGAGCTGCGGGACGCGGTGCACGCCGAAGTCCTGGAGCACGGCTGGAACGACGAGCTCGGCGCGTTCACCCAGTACTACGGCGGCACCACGCTGGACGCCGCGACGCTGCTGATGCCGTCGGTGGGGTTCCTGCCCGGCTCCGACGAACGGGTGCGGAGCACGATCCGCGCGGTGGAGCGGGAGCTGCGCCGCGGCGTGCTGGTGGACCGCTACTCGACCGACGAGGAAGCGAGCTCGGTGGACGGCCTGGCCGGGCGTGAGGGCTCGTTCCTGGCGTGCTCGTTCTGGCTGGTCGACGCGCTGGCGCTGAGCGGGCGCAGGCAGGAGGCCGAGGAGATGTTCGACGAGCTGGTGCAGCTGTCCAACGACGTCGGCCTCTTCGCCGAGGAATACGACGGGCGAACCGGCCTGTTCGCGGGCAACTTCCCGCAGGCGTTCTCCCACCTGGCGCTGGTCAATTCGGCCGCCGTGCTCTACGGCGGGCACACTCGGGGCGAGATGAGCAGGCGAAACGGAGGGGGATCGCGGTGAGGGCGGCGACGGTGGTGCCCGGCAAGCCGGACCTGGCGGCGGTCTCCGAGCTGCCGGACCCCGCTCCGCGGCCGGGCGAGCTGCTGGTGGAGGGCTTGCTGACCGGGGTGTGCGCGACCGACCACGACGTCACGCACTCCTCGCACGGGGCGTTGCCGCCGGGGCAGGACCGGATGGTGCTGTTCCACGAATCCCTCGGCCGCGTGCTGCACGCCCCCGCGATCAGCGGTTTCCGCGAGGGCGACTACGTGGTCGGCGTGGTGCGCAGGCCCGATCCGCGGCCGTGCGAAGCCTGCGCGGCCGGGCAGTGGGACTTCTGCCTCAACGGCGAGTACACCGAGTGCGGCATCAAGCAGCTGGACGGTTTCGGCGCGCAGCGCTGGACCATCGAACCGCGGTTCGCGATCAAGGCGGGCGGCGGGCTCGGCGAGCTCGCCGTGCTGACCGAAC
>NZ_JAFRFW010001064.1:0-1932 GCF_017434145.1 Saccharopolyspora sp.
CCGCCGAAGAACGGCAGCCCACCGGTGAGCGTGAGCCCGCGCGCATCGCCCGGGTCCAGCCCCAGCCCGTCGCAGATGTTGAACACCGCGATCGGGAAGCAGCTGTAGAGGTCCAAAGTGGACACGTCAGCGATGCCGATCCCCGCGACATCCAGCGCGTGCCGCACCGCGAGCACCGAAGCGGGGCTGCTCGACAGATCGGCCCGCTCCATGAGCTCCCGCTCGCGCAGATCCGCGGTGCCGTGCAAGAACACCCACTTGTCTTCCGGTACGCCGAGCCGGCAGGCGGCGGCGATCGACATCAGCAGCACGGCAGCGCCTTGGTTCACCTGGTCGCGCGCGACCAGGAACCTCGGGTACGGATCCGCGATCACGCGGTTGCGGTCGGTGGGCGTGGCCAGCTCGGCCGCGTCGCGTTCGACCGGGGCGGCCGCGTGCGGGTTCGCGGCGGCGACCTTCGTGAACGGGGCGAACAGTTCGCCCATCGCGCGGGCGTACTCGTCGCGAGATTCCTTCCGCCGCGCGCGGCGGGCGTTGTCGAACAACGCGTACTGGCTCGGTGCGTCGGTGAGCCCGTGGGCGGCAAGGTGCCGGGTCATCAGCCCTTTCAGGCCGTCACCGCGGTCTTCGAGGTCACCGTCGACGTGCTCGGTGAAGTCCGGCTTGTCCTCGGCTCGGGCCAGGTGGCGGCTCGTGGAGATCGCCTCCGAGCCGAACGCGAGCGCGACCTCGGACTCCCCTGCCGCGATCGTCCCGGCCAGCTCCGTGACCAGGTGCTGCGGCGACTGCCCGCCCACCACTTCGAGGATCGCGCGGCGCGGGGCGGCACCGATGCGGCCCGCCACCGAGCGCGGATAGTTGTCGGACTTGCCCAGCGGCACGGGTGCGCCCGGTGTGGAGATCTCGAACTGGCGCACCCCGGCGACCGTGTCGACCGCCGCGGCCAGGCCGTCCGCTTGCGCGTCGCCCAGCGCCGCACCGGCAGCCTCCGCAGCAAGCTCTACCGGCGACATGCCCCGGTAGCCGGGATCGTCGACGCGCTCCGAAGCTTGCCCTGCGCCGACGAGCACCGGAGTGCGTGGATCGAGTTCCCTCATGGATTCTCCTTGTTCCGCAGGCGAATTCGGTGCCCGCTCCGGCCGCTGCACGCTGCCACGTGACCACGACATCCTGCCTCGACGGTCTCACCGGCCACCTCGTCGACTTCTTGCTCGCCCGCAGCCGCGGGTGAGCACCGCGACTACAAAACGGATTTGACCATGTGTATAGAGTGATCAACCGAGGAAACCTGGCAGAGGGGGACGGTTTGACCTATCCGCAAGCACCGCAGCAGTACCCGCCCGCGCAGGCACCGGCGCAGGAGAAGTTCCGAGGCTTGGCCTGGGCGGGACTGATCCTCGGCATCGTCGGGGTCTGCGGCTCGATCCTGCCGATCTTCAACAACCTGACGGCCGTGGCCGCGTTCGTCGGCTTGATCCTGGCCGTCATCGCCGTTTTCGGGACCAAGAAGGTCGTCGCCGCGATCGGCGCGGCGCTGTGCGTGCTGGCCATCGTGCTGACCGTGGTCGTGCAAGCGGTGCTGGTCCAGCAGCTGGACAAGACGATCAACGGAGCCGGGACCGGCGCACCGAACCCGATCGACACCGAACCCGCGGCACAAGGCGCTTCGGGGACGGTTCGGTACGAAGTCACCGGGAGCGGCGACGCGATGAGCCTCTCGTACGGCACCGGCAGCGGGCAGTCCCAGGAGAGTTCGCCCGAGTTGCCGTGGTTCAAGGAGCAGGCCGCGTCGGAAGGCTTCGACGTCTACATGTTGACCGTGCAGAACGGCAGCGGCGGCGGGGACATCAAGTGCAGGCTCACCATCGACGGCGAGGTCGTCGCGGAGAACACCAGCACCGGCCCCTTCACGTTCGCGTCCTGCACGGGCAA
>NZ_JAFRFW010001065.1:0-4417 GCF_017434145.1 Saccharopolyspora sp.
CCCGTTCGGCGAGCTGGCCGGACCGCACGGCGAGCAATCCGGCCTGGCGGTGTCAGCGCTGGTCGAGCACGTGTCGCGGACGCGCCGGGTCGGGCTGGTGCTGGTGCGCCTGGGCGCGCACAGCGTGGGCATCGCCCGTGGCGGCGTGATCGAGGTTTCCTCGACCGATCGGCACCTGGTGCACGGCCGGAACAAGGCGGGCGGGCAGTCGCAGCAACGATTCGCGCGCCGCCGCGAGGGCCAGGCGCGCCGTTCCCTGGAGTCCGCCGCCGACGACGCCGCACGGGTGCTGCTGCCGGAACGCGAGCGGCTCGACGCCGTGATCCTCGGCGGGGACGGCAAGGCGTTGGACGCGCTGCGCGCGGATCCGCGGCTGCGCGAGCTGCTCGCCGCGGCCGAACCCGGCGTGCTCGACGTCGCCGAGCCGCGCCGTTCGGTGCTCGACGATGCGGCGGTCCGCGCGATCTCGGTGGAGGTCGAGATCCACGATCCGGCTCCCTGATCTACCCCGCGGCCCTGGCCTGCCGGGCCCGCCCGGTGACGCTCAGTGCCGGAGTGCACGCCTGACCCGGTAGTCCGGCCGTTACACTGGTCGACGTGGTGAGCAAGCACGCGATCCCGCGGCACGCCGTGCGACGGCGATCCCACCCGCGGGAGTACTGCCTGATGGTGTCCGCCGACTAGCGGCGCCCCTTACAGCCCATCGGCCCGGTCGTACCGGCGATGGGCGTTTTCGCGATCTCGCTCGACCACTAGCCTCCGGAGTTTTCGTTGATCTCTGCCACTTCCCTGGAACTGCGCGCTGGTTCGCGCATCCTGCTGTCCGGTGCGAACCTGCGCGTCCAACCCGGCGACCGCATCGGCCTGGTCGGTCGCAACGGTGCGGGCAAGACCACGACGCTGCGCGTGCTCGCGGGCGAGGGTGATCCCTACGCCGGTGAGCTGGTGCGCAGCGGCGAAACGGGTTACCTGCCGCAGGACCCGCGGGAAGGCGACCTCTCGGTCGCGGCCAAGGACCGGGTGCTCTCCGCGCGCGGCCTGGACCGGATCCTGCGCGACATGGAGAAGGCGCAGACCGCGATGGCCGAGCTCGCCGACGACCGGCAGCGGGACAAGGCCATCGACCGCTACGGCAAGCTCGAGGAGCGCTTCGCCGCGCGCGGCGGGTACGGCGCCGAGAGCGAAGCGGGCCGGATCTGCTCGAACCTGGGGCTGCCGGACCGGGTGCTGACCCAGCCGCTGAGCACGCTCTCCGGTGGCCAGCGCCGCCGGGTCGAGCTGGCCCGGATCCTGTTCGCCGCCGCGGAGGCGGGCCCCGGTGGCGGTTCGGCGACGACGCTGCTGCTGGACGAGCCGACCAACCACCTCGACGCGGACTCGATCAACTGGCTGCGCGAGTTCCTCCGCAACCACGACGGCGGCCTCGTCGTGATCAGCCACGACGTCGAGCTGCTCGGCGACGTGGTGAACAAGGTGTGGTTCCTGGACGCGGTCCGCGGCGAGGCCGACGTCTACAACATGGACTGGAAGCGTTATCAGGAAGCGCGCGCCGCCGACGAGAAGCGCCGCCGCCGGGAACGCGCCAACGCCGAGAAGAAGGCGTCCACGCTCATGGCGCAGGCCGACAAGATGCGGGCCAAGGCCACCAAGGCCGTCGCCGCGCAGAACATGGCCCGCCGCGCCGAGAAGATGGTCAACGACCTGGAAGAGGAACAGGCCGACGACAAGGTCGCCAAGATCCGCTTCCCGGAACCGGCCTCCTGCGGCAAGACGCCGCTGACCGCCCGCGGGCTGTCCAAGTCCTACGGCTCGCTGGAGATCTTCACCGGCGTCGATCTCGCCGTCGACCGCGGCTCCCTGGTCGTGGTGCTCGGGCTCAACGGCGCGGGCAAGACCACGTTGCTGCGGCTGCTCGGCCACATGGAGGAGTCCGACGCCGGCGAGATGGTGCCCGGCCACGGGCTGCGCGTCGGCTACTACGCGCAGGAGCACGAAACCCTCGACCACGACGCGACCGTGTGGGAGAACATCCGCAGCGCGGCCCCGGACACCCCGGAGCAGCAGCTGCGCACGCTGCTCGGCGCGTTCCTGTTCCGCGGTGAACAGCTCCAACAGCCCGCGGGCACGCTCTCCGGCGGGGAGAAGACCCGGCTGGCGCTGGCCGGGCTCGTCTCCAGCGCGGCGAACGTGCTGCTGCTCGACGAGCCGACGAACAACCTGGACCCGGCCAGTCGCGAGCAGGTGCTCGACGCGTTGCGCAGTTTCACCGGAGCGGTGGTCCTGGTGACGCACGATCCCGGCGCGGTCGAAGCGCTCGAGCCGGAACGGGTGATCCTGTTGCCCGACGGGACTGAGGACCACTGGTCCGAGGACTACATGGAGCTAGTGCAACTCGCCTGACGAGTGGTTTTTCCCACCCTGGGCCGTACGCGGCGTGACGACCGCTGCTCCGGTGGCGCGAACACCCGTTACGACCAATCATGCCCGGCTCGGCGCATCGAAACGCCCTGACCTGCGAAGAACTCCGGCGGCTAGGCGGCTCACCGCCGGATGTCGCGGCTGAGTTAGTCCGAACAGGTGAGCGCATTCCGGTGATCGCCGTGGGCTGATCTCGACCGTTGGGCGATCTTTTTGCATGATCGCCTGGCGTTTACGGCCGTCCTGTTCGATCATTGCGACGACAGGGGTCGCGAGCGGCCCGACCTGTTCGGAGGGAAGGCGGGGACACTGTGGCTGACCTGAAGAAGGGTGCGCGAATCACCGGAAGCGCACGGGACAAGCTTGCCAGTGACCTTAAGAAGAAGTACGAGAAGGGAGCCAGCATCCGCGCCCTGGCTGAGGCGACCGGCCGGTCCTACGGGTTCGTGCACCGGGTGCTCAGCGAATCGGGCGTGCAACTGCGCGGCCGCGGGGGTGCGACGCGTTCGAAGAAGAAGTGAGGCAGCGGGCATGATCGGTTCGTTGCGGTTCCTGTCCGGCCGGCGGGTACCGTTCGGTTCCGCCCGGTCGACGCAGAACTGATGGAGGCCCGTTTGCAGCAGTCGAGGATGGACGCCGACCTCCTGGACCGTGGCGGTGTGGGGCTCACGGTTCAGGGGCGGCGCGCCACCATCACGCTCGACCGCCCGGACAAGCTCAATGCGCAGACTCCGTTGACGTGGGCGGCGCTGCGCGAGATCGGCCAGTCCCTCGACCCGGGAGTGCGGGTCGTCGTGGTGCGCGCGCGGGGGCGCGCGTTCTCCGCCGGGCTGGACCGCAGGTTGTTCGGGTCCGAGGACGTGGACGGGGCGCCCGGCCTGATCGGACTGGGGCAGCGCCCCACCGAAGAGGCCGACGCCGAGATCGCCGGGTTCCAGCAGGGCTTCAGCTGGCTGCGGGAACCCGACCGGGTGACGATCGCGGCCGTGCAAGGCCACGCCATCGGCGCCGGGTTCCAGCTCGCGCTGGCCTGCGACCTGCGGGTGCTCACCGAGGACGCGCGGTTGCGGATGGCCGAGACCGGGTTGGGCCTGGTGCCGGATCTGGGTGGGACGTTGCCGCTGGTGCGCGCGATCGGTTACGCCCGCGCGGTCGAGATCTGTGCGGCCGGCCGGGAGGTTGGTGCCGAGGAAGCCCTGCGGATGGGCTTGGCGAACTCGGTGGTGCCCGTCGAAGGGCTGGACGCCGCGGTCGATCAGCTCGCCGAGGCGGTCAGCACCCCGCCGGAAGGCGCGGTGCGCGAGACGCTGGCCTTGCTGGCGCAGGCCGACGAGGCGGTGGACCCGGAGCAGCAGCTCGCCGCGGAGCGGGCGGCGCAGATCCGGCGGATCACGGAGCTGGCAGGCGCGCTCGAAGCGAACTGAGCGAATCGCCCGGACCGGGCTCGACCTTCGGGTCGGGCCCGGTCTTTCGTGCCCGGGTCGGGAGGCACATCAGGTCAGGCCGGGGACGCGGGCGCCGTAGTGGCGCAGGTTCGCGGCGTTGGCGTCGTCGCCGCCGACGGTGTTCGCGCTGCGCCACACCGGCAGCTCGAGTCCGGCGCGCTGCGCGGAGTCGTGCAGCCGGACCAGCAGCAGGTTCCACAGGTAGGCGTTCGCCAGCGAGGACAGCGGCGCGGTGACCGGGTCTCGGGGCGGGTAGCTGGCGTCTCCACCGGGGGTTCGGGTGTCCAGCACGATGTGCGCTTGCTCGGCCAGGGTGGTGCCCGCCCGCTTGGGGGCGTCGGCGCTCGCGGCCGGGGAAGTCACCGCGATGACGGTGGATCCCGCGCCCGCCGCGGTCACGGCCAGTTCCACCGGGTACGGGTTGACGCCCGAGTTGGAGAAGACCACCAAGGCGTCCCGGCCGCCGCGGAACTCCGCGTCGGCGAGCACGGTTGCGGCCAGGCCGCTGGTGCGCTCGGTGCCGGTGGAAGCCACGGCGACGTGCAGCGGGAGCA
>NZ_JAFRFW010001066.1:0-10659 GCF_017434145.1 Saccharopolyspora sp.
GCGACCCGGCCGCCGCCGCGCGGCTGTCCGCGGCGCGCTCGGCGATCTCGGAGATCGCCGAGGCGAACGGCTTGCCTGCGGAGAACCTGCTGCTGCCCGATCTGCTGCGGCGGATGTGCTGGACCCCGCCGAAGCAGCTCGACACCGAATCCGTGGCGGCGCACCTGCGCGAACGGGGCGCCCGGGAATGGCAACTCGACCTGACCGCGGCGGCCCTGAGCACCGCGCTGCAGGCGGGCGCCGATCAATGAGCGCGTTGCGCGTGTACGAGTTCCACAGGTGCTCGGCACCGGTCGAGCACACCTGGCGGTAGTGGTTCGATTTCTCGGCCGGGCGCGAATTCGACGGCGGCCCGCGCCGATGGCCGCGCTGCGTGCTGACCACGTCTTCCCGTGCAGCGCAGGCACGATGTCACCGCATGTGACCGACCAGACAGCTGCCGGCTCGAAGCGGTGCACGAGCCCGGTGGTTACCGGCGGGTAATGGGCGCTAGGGTGCAGTTACCGGCCAGTAGCGGCCCGCGGGTTCCGGCGATCGCCGCCCGCGACCACGAGCGAAGCCGGGCAACGAGCCAGACAGTCCACAGTGAACAGTGAGGAGCACGCCGTGGCCGCACCCGCGTCGGCGCCAGCCGACTCGCGCAGCGCAGCACGTGCCGTACGGGACGTGGTCTTCGTCGACGGCGTCCGCACGCCGTTCGGCAAGGCAGGCAAGAAGGGCTACTACGCCGAGACCCGCGCCGACGACATGGTCGTCAAGGTCATCCGCGAGCTGCTGCGGCGGCACCCCGAGCTGCCGCCGGAACGCATCGACGAGGTCGCGATCGCCGCGACCACCCAGATCGGCGACCAGGGGCTGACGATCGGCCGCAGCGCCTCGCTGCTGGCCGGGTTGCCGCAATCGGTGCCCGGCTTCGCCATCGACCGGATGTGCGCCGGGGCGATGACCGCGGTGACCAGCGTCGCGGGCGGCATCGGGTTCGGCGCCTACGACGTGGCCATCGCGGGCGGCGTCGAGCACATGGGCAACCACCCGATGGGTGAGGGCGTGGACCCGAACCCGCGCTACGTCGCGGACAACATCGTGGACCCGTCCGCGCTGGTCATGGGCTCCACCGCGGAGAACGTGCACGACCGCTACCCCAGCCTGACCAAGGAGCGCACCGACACTTACGCGGCGCTGAGCCAGCAGCGCTACGAGCAGGCCGCGCTGGCGGGCAAGATCTCCGCCGACCTGGTGCCGGTCTCCACCCGCTCCGCCGAGCAGGGCTGGGGCCTGGCCGCCGCGGACGAGCCGCCGCGGCCGGGCACCACCGCGGATTCGCTGTCCGGGCTGAAGACGCCGTTCCGCCCGCACGGCCGGGTCACCCCGGGCAACGCCGCCGGGCTCAACGACGGCGCCACCGGCTGCCTGGTCGCCGACGGCGACACCGCCCGCTCGCTGGGCCTGCCGATCGGGATGAAGCTGGTCGGCTACTCCTTCGCCGGGGTGGACCCCGAGGTGATGGGTGTCGGGCCGGTCCCGGCCACCGAGAAGGCGCTGCAGCGCGCGGGCCTGAGCATCGACGACATCGGCCTGTTCGAGATCAACGAGGCGTTCGCGGTGCAGGTGCTGGCGTTCCTGGAGCACTTCGGCATCGCCGACGACGACGCGCGGGTGAACCCGTGGGGCGGGGCGATCGCCTGCGGCCACCCGCTGGCCTCCTCCGGGGTGCGGCTGATGACGCAGCTGTCCCGGCACTTCGCCGAGCACCCCGAGGTGCGCTACGGCCTGACCACCATGTGCATCGGTTTCGGCATGGGCGGCACGGTCATCTGGGAGAACCCGAACTTCGACACCGCAGGGGGCGCGGAGTGAGCACGCAGACCGACTTCGCAGCGCTGTTCCCGGACGAGGTCGTCACCGAGGCCCGCACGCGGCTGCTGGACGTGCCGGGGCTGCGCGGCAAACTAGCGCTGATCACCATCGACAACGGCCACGACCACACCAAGCCGTCCACGTTCGGCCCTGGCGGGCTGACTTCGCTGAACACCGCGCTGGACGAGGCGTTCGCCGCCGAGCCCGCCGCGATCGCGGTCACCGGCAAGCCGTTCGTGTTCGCCGTGGGCGCGGACCTGTCCGGGATCGGGCAGATCTCCCAGCGCGAGCACGCGCACCAAGTGGCCAAGACCGGGCACGACGTGTTCCGGCGGCTGACCGAGTCGACGATCCCGACCTTCGCGTTCGTTAACGGGGCGACGCTGGGCGGCGGGCTGGAACTCGCGCTGTCCTGCCACTACCGGACCGTGTCCGAGGGCGTCTCGGCGGTCGCGTTCCCGGAGTGCTTCCTCGGGTTGTTCCCCGGCTGGGGCGGCACGCAGCTGCTGCCGAACCTGATCGGCGCCGACTCCGCGGTCAGCGTGATCATCGAGAACTCGCTGAACCAGAACAAGATGCTCGACGCGAAGAAGGCCACCGGCCTGGGCATCTTCGACGAGCTGCTGGGCAGCGCCGACTTCCTGGAGGAGTCGGTGCGCTGGGCGGCGCGCGTCGCGAACGGCGAGCAGACCGTCCAGCGTCCGGAGGTCGACCGCGGCCAGGCGTGGGATGACGCGGTCGAGCGCGCCAAGGGGATCGTGCAGGCCCGCACCCAGGGCGCCTCGCCCGCGGTGACCAGGGCCGTCGAGCTGATCGAGCTGGCCCGCGGCAACGACCTCGACGCCGGCTACGCCGCCGAGACCGAGGCGCTGGCCGACGCGCTGATGTCGGACGAGTTGCGCGCCGGGCTGTACTCGTTCGACCTGACCCAGAAGCGCGCCAAGAAACCGGCCGGGGCCCCGGACAAGTCGCTGGCCCGCGAGGTCAACAAGGTCGGCGTGGTCGGCGCCGGGCTGATGGCCGGGCAGCTCGCGCTGCTGTTCGTGCGGCGGCTGCAGGTGCCGGTGGTGATCACCGACGTGGACCAGGGGCGCATCGACAAGGGCGTGGCCTACATCCACGGCGAGATCGACAAGCTGGCGGGCAAGGGGCGGTTGTCGCCGGACGCGACCAACCGGCTCAAGGCGCTGGTCACCGGCTCGCTGGACAAGGCGGCGTTCGCCGACGCCGACTTCGTCATCGAAGCGGTCTTCGAGGAGATGTCGGTCAAGCAGAAGGTGTTCGGCGAGCTGGAGCAGCACGTCTCCCCCGAGGCGATCCTGGCCACCAACACCTCCTCGCTGTCGATCAGCGAGATGGCCGCGCAGCTGAACAACCCCGAGCGGGTCGTGGGCTTCCACTTCTTCAACCCGGTCGCGGTGCTGCCGCTGCTGGAGGTCGTGCGCGGCGCCAAGACCGATGACGGCGCGCTGGCCACCGCGTTCTCGGTGAGCAAGCAGCTGAAGAAGTCCAGCGTGCTGGTCTCCGACGCCCCGGCGTTCGTGGTGAACCGGCTGCTGACGCGGTTCATGGGCGAGATCATCGCGACGGTCGACGAAGGCACCCCGTTCGACGTGGCCGATCGCGCGCTGACCCCGCTGGGGCTGCCGATGAGCCCGCTGGTGCTGCTGCAACTGGTCGGCCCGGCGGTGGCGCAGCACGTCAACGAGACGATGCACGCCGCCTACCCGGACCGCTTCGGGCTCAGCGACAACCTGGACCGGTTCGTCAAGGCGGGCAAGACCGCCGTGTGGCAGTCCGACGAAGCGGGCAACCAGGTTCTCGACCCCGAGGTCGCCGAGCTGTGGGTGCAGGGCTCGAACCCGTCCACCGAGGAGCAGGTGCGGGAGCGGGCGCTGCGGGCGCTGGCCGAGGAAGCGCAGCTGATGCTCGACGAGGAGGTCGTCGCCGAGCCGCACGACCTCGACATGTGCATGATCCTCGGCGCGGGCTGGCCGTTCTGGCTGGGCGGCATCACGCCGTACCTGGACCGCGCTGGGCACGCCGAGCAGGTCAACGGCAAGCGGTTCCTGCCGCGGGGCGTGGCCTCGGTGCCGACCGCCTGATCAGCGGGACCACGCGGGGCCGGGGCGATCCGTTCGCCCCGGCCCTTCGTCGTCCGGAAGTGGATCTCCGAACACGATCTCGTGACTTCTTCATCGGCCCACGACGAGCCATTTCACCGTCCGTGATGTAGGCATCGGACTCGTTCGTGCCTAAGCTTGGACTGTCACGATGGCCGCGTCCCGGACGAGACGAGGTGATGACCAGTGGTCGCGCTGGTGCAGCACGAACTCGGACCTTTCACGGTCGAGGACTGGCGTGTGCTGCCCCCTCGCGAAGACGGTTCGCGCCTGGAGCTGATCGAGGGCTACTGGCTCGTGACACCCGCCCCCACCGGACAGCACCAGTTCGCGGAAAAGCGCATCCTCAACGCGTTCGATGCGGCGATCGCCGCCGCGGAGAGATCGGACCTGACCGCGCTGAGCGGCATCGGAGTGGAAGTCAGCACGCTCTACCGCACCGCCATCAACCCGGACTTCGCGGTGCTCGGCGTAGCGCCGATCGGCACGAAGTTCGCCGCCTCGGATGTGCTGCTCGTTGGCGAGATCTGGTCCCCCGGCAACACGTCCATCGAGCAACGTGGCAAGTTCGACGGCTGCGAGCGCAAGAAGATCCCGTTCTTCTGGAGCATCGCCCAGGACGAGATCGGGCCGACCGAGCTGGTCACCTACCGATTGATCGGGCGTCGCTACGAGCTGGAGGACCACATCAAGCTCGGCGACGGTCCCCAGACGATGACGGCTGGTCCGGTACCCGTCGAGCTCGACCTCGCGCATTTGCGGTATCCGCGGCGGTAGCTCTCCCGATCAACACCGGCGCCGTTCAGGCCTCAGAAGCGCTCATGTCCGTCAGCCGTAGTTCGGCCCGCACCACCTTTTCGCCTACTGGCGAGGTGGAAAGGAGATGGTGATGGCGAGGCCGCCGGTGTTGACAGGACTGGCGTGCAGGTGACCTTCGTGGGCGGTGACGGCGGCTCGGACGATGGACAGGCCGAGCCCGGCCCCGGTGCGGGCGGTTCGCTGAATTCCGGCGCGGCGGAACGGATCGAACAGGGCGTCGACCTGATCCGCGTCGATCACCGGCCCGGAGGAAGCGACCCGGAGCGTTCCCTCCTCGGTACTGACCTCGACCCAGCCGCCGTCGACGTTGTGCCGCACCGCGTTCTCCAGCAGGTTGCCCGCCACCCGCTCCAGCAGTGCCGGATCACCCTGCACCAGCGACCGCCCGGCCGTGCGGGTCAGCTGCAGCGAGCGGGCCGCTGCCTCGTCGCGCACGCCGTTCCAGGCGCGGGTGACCACCTCGTCCAAGTCCACCGGCTCGCGGGTGGCGAGCTCGGCCCCCTCCGTGCGGGCGAGCAGCAGCAGCGCCTCGACCAAGCGTTCCGCGCGGGTGGTGGCCTCGCGCACCACGGTCGCCATCCGGCGCAGCTCCGCGGCGTCCGCGTCCGGGTCGGACAGCGTCACGTCCAGCTCGGTGCGCAGCACCGACAGCGGAGTGCGCAGCTCGTGGCTGGCGTTGGCGACGAACCGCCGCTGCGAATCGAACGCGGCCTGCAACCGGTCCAGCATCGCGTCGAAGGTGTCCGCCAGCTCGGCCACCTCGTCGCGCGGACCGGTCAGCTCGATCCGCTCGTCCAGCGACTCCGCGGACAGCCGCCGCGCCGAGCCGGTGACCTCTTGCAACGGCCGCAGCACGCGTCCGGTGACGGTCCACGCCAGCACCGCGGCCGCCGCGACCACCGCGACGAACGCGATCCCGCCGATGGTCAGCACCTGATCCCGTGCGGCGCTGCGCAACGCGGCGCCCAGGTTCTCCGCGGGCACCTCCGCCCCGGCCACCCGCACCCGGCTGCCCGGTGGCAATCGCGGAACCGCGGCGACGACGTTGCCCGCCAGCATCCATCCCAGCCACAGCAGCAATCCGCTCACCGCGGCGACCAGCCCGGTCGCCAGCAGCGTCAACCGCACCCGCAGGCCGGGACCGCGGCGGATCAGCGGGCGCCCGGCGCTCACTCGTTGCCCGGCGCTCACTCGTTGCCCGGCGCTCACTCGTACTCGGTGCGGGCCGCCGTGGGCACCTGGTAGCCGGAGCCGACGACGGTTTCGATCACGCCGGGCTCGCCGAGCTTCTTGCGCAACGTCATCACCGTGACCCGCACCGTGGTGGTGAACGGGTCGGCGTTCTCGTCCCACACCCGTTCCAGCAGCTCCTCGGAACTGACCACGGCGCCGCCCGCAGCGAGCAGCACTTCCAGGACCCCGAACTCCTTGCGCGTCAGGTCGACCTCGGCGCCGTCGCGGGAGACCACCCGCCGCGCCGGGTCCAGCGACAGCTCCCGTGCGGTCAGCAGCGGCGGGACGGCCGGTGTGGCCCGCCTGCCCAGCGCGCGCACCCGCGCGGTCAACTCCGGGAACGCGAACGGTTTGGCCAAGTAGTCGTCGGCACCGAGCGACAGCCCGTCCACCCGGTCCTGCACCGCGGCGCTGGCCGTCAGCATGAGCACGCGGGTCAGCTCGCCGGAAGCCACCACCTCGCGGCACAACTGGTCCCCGGACAGCACCGGCAGGTCCCGGTCCAGCACGATCACGTCGTAGCGGGTGATCGCGGCCTTCTCCTGGCCGTCGGCGCCGTCGTAGGCGACGTCCACGGCCATGCCCTCCCGGCGCAGCCCGCGAGCGACGGCGTCCGCCAGCGGCTGCTCGTCCTCCACGACAAGGATTCGCACCTGTTCACCGTGCCACAGCCGTGCCGGTCCGGATCAGCGCCCGGCGGGCGCTCGGCGGATACTCCGGATTCGCGTATCGCCGCGGAGCAGGTTCGCGGGTCGGGCCAGGACACGCGGGTGTGGACGCAGACCGCGCAACAGACGGGATCTACGGTTTGCGGCCCACGGCGCAGCGGGAGAAGTGCTCCGCAGCGGGCTCCGCGCCGTCGGGTCGCCACTGGTGGCAGGGCACCAGCCCGGGATCGACGAGGTCCAGGCCGCGGAAGTAGTCCGCCACCACCTCCGGACTGCGCAGGAGGTACTGCGGCGCACCGGTCGCGGCGTACTCCGCGGCCGCTCGCGCTGCCTCGGGGTCGGTGTCGAGCGTCTCGTGAACGGCGAGGTAGCTGCCGGAGGCGAGGCCGCCGACCAGGCCGTGCACCACCCGCAGCACCTGTTCATCGTCGCCCGCGTGCCCGAGCACGCCCATCAGCATGAGCCCGACCGGGCGGTTCAGATCGAAGGACTCCGCGACGCGAAGCAGGGTCGACCGCGGATCGCACATGTCGGCGTCGAGGACGGCGTGCCGCGGCTGCTCGCCGAGCAGCTCCTGGTAGCGCTGCCGGACCTGCGGGTCGACGTCGACGTAGCCGACCCGGGCGTGTCGGCTGATCCGTTCGACGATCTCGTGCGTCGGGTTCGCCGTCGGCAGGCCGGGGCCGACGTCCAGCACCTGGTCGACACCGGCCTCGCCGACGAGGAAGCGCACGGAGCGGGTGATGAACGCCCGGCTGGAGCGGGCCACGTCGACCACGCCGGGAAACGCCAGCCGCCCCCGCTCGCCCGCTTCGCGGCCGGCCGAGCCGTGTTCCGAACCGCCCTGCCAGTAGTTCCACACCTGCGCGGACGTCGGGACGTCGGCACCGGACCGGTCATCGGAATCCGTTCGCCCGCCGCCCATCTCGCCTCCCGCACCGTGGGACCGCTGGGCTCGATGCTGCCGCACCGAGGCGGGGAAACCAACGTCCATCCGAACGAACGACGTGGTGTCCCCACCTCAACGCGGAGACGGGTCGCGTGCTGGGCGGGACCGCGGGTCGCGGTGCTGCCGCGGCCGTCCGGGAACCACCGCCCGGGAAGATCAGCGGTCAGGCCTCGCGGCTGAGCGTGTCGCCGATGGACTCGCGCTGCGCGGCACGCAACCGGTCGGCGACCCACTCGGTGATCTGCCGGGCCACCTGCTGCTCGGTCAGGCCGAGTTCGGCGAGCACCTCCTCGCGCGAGGCGTGCTCCGGGAATTCGTTCGGCACCGCCAGGTCCCGCAACGGCACGTCGATCCCCGCGTCCCGCAGCGCCGCCGCCAGCGACCAGCCGAAGCCGCCGTGCCTGCCGCAGTCCTCCAGCGTGACCACCAGCTCGTGCTCGCCGACCATGGTCACGACCTGCTCCGGCACCGGCAGCACCCAGCGCGGGTCCACGACGGTGACGCCGATGCCCTGCGCGGACAGCCGCCGGGCCGCGGCGACCGCCGCCTCGCCGAACGCGCCGACCACGGCCAGCAGCACATCGCTGCGCTCACCGCGATCAGGCCGGTGCAGCACGTCCACACCGCCGACCCGCTCCACGGCGGGGACCTCTTCGATGACCGAGCCCTTCGAGAACCGCACCACCGTGGGCCCGTCGTCGACGGCCACGGCCTCCCGCAGTTCCTCCCGCAACGTGACCGCGTCGCGCGGCGCGGCCACCCGGATGCCGGGGATCACGCCGAGGATCGACAGGTCCCACATGCCGTTGTGGCTCGGACCGTCGTCACCGGTGATCCCGGAGCGGTCCAAGGTCACCGTGACCGGCTGCCGGTGCAGCGCCACGTCCAGCAGCAGCTGGTCGAAGGCCCGGTTCAGGAACGTCGAGTACACCGCGAACACCGGGTGCAGCCCGCCCATCGCCATGCCCGCGGCCGAGGTCATCGCGTGCTGCTCGGCGATGCCCACGTCGAAGCAGCGCTCCGGGTACGCCTTGGCGAACTTGTCCAGTCCGGTCGGCCCGAGCATCGCCGCGGTCAGCGCCACCACGTCGGAGCGTTCGGCGCCGATGCGCACCAGCTCGTCGGAGTAGACGTTCGTCCAGCTCGTCGGCGCGGGCTTGGTGGGCGCCCCGGTCTCCGGATCGATCACCTTGACCTGGTGCATCTGGTCGGCCTCGTGGTTCTCGGCGGGCGCGAAACCGTTGCCCTTGCGGGTCACCGCGTGCACGATCACCGGGCCGCCGAACGAGCGGGCCATCTGCAGCGCCTGCTCCATGGCGCGCATGTCGTGCCCGTCGACCGGACCGAGGTATTTGATGCCGAGGTCGGAGAACATCACCTGCGGGCTGAAGGCGTCCTTGAGCCCGGACTTCGCCGCGTGCAGCCCGGTGTAGAGCGGGCGCCCCACCACCGGCAGGTTGCGCAGCGTGCGCCTGCCGCTTTCCAGCGCCTTCTCGTAGCCGGGGTTGAGCCGCAGCGCCGCCAGGTGCTCGGCCAGCCCGCCGATCGTCGGGGCGTAGGACCGGCCGTTGTCGTTGACCACGATCACCAGCGGGCGTTCCTGGTCGGCGGCGATGTTGTTCAGCGCCTCCCAGCACATCCCGCCGGTCAGCGCGCCGTCGCCGACGACCGCGACGGCGTGCCTGCCGCCGCCGGTGAGCTGGAACGAGCGCGCCAGCCCGTCGGCGTAGGACAACGAGGTGGAGGCGTGCGAGTTCTCCACCAGGTCGTGCTCGCTCTCCGCGCGCGACGGGTAGGGCGCCAGCCCGTCCTTCTTGCGCAGCCGGTCGAAGCCCTGCTGCCGGCCGGTGACCATCTTGTGCACGTAGGACTGGTGCCCGGTGTCGAACACGAGCGCGTCCCGCGGCGAGTCGAAAACCCGGTGCAGCGACAGCGTCAGCTCCACCGCGCCGAGGTTGGGGCCGAGGTGGCCGCCGGTGCGGGAGACCTTCTCGACCAGGAACGACCGGATCTCGGCGGCCAGCTCCACCAGCTCACCGTGCTCGAGTCGTTTCAGGTCGGCCGGACCTTGCACGGAGTCCAGCAGCGTCACCGCTCCACCTCGCTCGTCATCCAGCAATGCTTGTGCTCAACCCGGTTCGCACGGGTTCCGGGAGTGCTCTCCGCCGCAGGCGGCCCCGACCAGTCTACGGAGCGCGGCCACCCGCCCCGGACAAGGTACGCAGGTCTGCGCCCGCTCCGGATCACCGGTCCGCGGGAATCCGGCAACGCGTGAACACGCTGCACAGGTAACGGAAACGGCCCCGAACGCCGCGGATTCGCAGGTACATCCCTCGAACGGGTGGACCGACTACCACACTTTCCGGGCAGCTCGATCACGCTGCTCGCGACCGGCCGGGCGCCACGGGTTCGAGCAGCGCGATGCACTCCACGTGGTGCGTCATCGGGAAGGCGTCGAACGCCTCGAGCTCAGCGAGCCGGTATCCGTGCTCGGCGAACAGGCCGACGTCGCGCGCCAGGGCAGCCGGGTCGCAGGCCACGTGCACCACTCGCGCCGGCCGCCGCGCGCACACGGCCTCGACCACCGCCCGGCCCGCGCCCTTGCGCGGCGGGTCGAGCACTGCCACGTCCGGCCGCGGCAAGGATTCGTCGGCGAGCACGTCCTCGACCGCTCCGGCCCGGAACGACACCTGCGGAAGGTCCCGCAGGTTCGCGACCGCGTCCTCGGTGGCGCGGCGGGAGGACTCGACCACGAGCACCGAACCGGCCGGTCCGGTCTGCTCGGCCAGCACCGCGGCGAACAAGCCGACTCCGCCGTAGAGATCCCAGGCCACACCACCGCCGGGCACCGCAGCCATCCGGCGGACCGTCTCGGCGAAGGTGTCCGCTGCGGCCGGGTGCACCTGCCAGAAGCCGTCCGCGGCGAGTTCCCAGTTCCACCCGGCGGCCTGCTCGCGCGCCACGCCCGATCCCTCGACCTGCGTGGAGATCACCGCGCCGCGCTTGCCCC
>NZ_JAFRFW010001067.1:0-2353 GCF_017434145.1 Saccharopolyspora sp.
AGCGATGCATCCTGGCGAAATGAATGGGGGTGCGGTTCCGCCGGAAATGTTCCAAGGGCAGCAGACGGCCCGATGCGAAGCTGCGAGACGGCCTGCCGAAGCGGCGCCCCGCTTCCGGAATTGACCTGGCCGCCCGCCTGAATGTCCGCTGGTCAATGCGCTGACCTGCATGGACATTGGTGCGGGCGGCTCCGGCCAATGATCGCTTGTGGTGGCCGGAGCGTGGTGGTTGTGTGGTCGGCACGGCGAACCGGGGAACATCACTGAACAGGCGGGAAGCCATTATGCGCGTTCGGCAGCATCCGAATCACGAGCGCGCGAATCCGGTTCCGGCGCCATCGGCCACCCCATGGGGAATCGAAGGGCGTCTTCGTTCCGCTGGGGGTTGGACGAAGGCGCCCTTCGCCGCTCAGCGCACCACCCGCCAGTCGAAGAAAACGGGGTGCAGCGCGTTCTCCGGGAAGAACAACCTCCCGGATTCGTCGACCATCTTCCACGCGATCTTGCAGCGGCCCGGTTCGTCGCCCGCGTTCACCGGGACCGCCACCCGCACCGTGTCGCCCGGCCGCACGTCCGGGATCCACACCCGCTTCGGCGCGGTGCAGGCGGAATCGCCGATGGGCGGTCCGGCCTGCTCGAGGTATCGGCCGGACCACGGCACGTCACCTGCGTTGCGCAGGTCCCAGGTCTTGACGAAACTCCTGCCCGCCTGGACCGGGCTGTCGTCGAGCAGGTTCTCGTCGACCATCAACGAGTTGTCGCCGGGAATGGGCCGCTGCGGTTCGGAAAGGAAATACGTGGCGGCGGCGATGGCCGCGACGGTCACGACGACGGCGGTTCCGGCCGGGAGCAAGGCGCGGCGGAACCGTTCGTGGGCAGCGGGACGGCCGGTCGGAGGTTCGGGGGAGTCCGGGGTTTCGCGGGCGGCCGCGCTGCCTGCGGGCGCTGCTTCTCCGGAGGGCGCTGCTTCTTCGAGGGAAGCTGCGCCTTCGGGAGACGCGGCATTTCCGGAGAACGCTGCTTGTTCGGAGAACGCGGTTTCTCCGGACAACGCGGTTTCTCCGGACAACGCTGCGCCTTCGGAGATCGTGGCGCCTTCGGGAGACGCGACGTCCTCGCCGGGCGCTGGAACGGAGTCCGGGACGCCGGTCGGTGTGCCGTTGACCGTTCCGCGGGTGCCCGCGGCCGCGGACTCCGCGCCGGCCGTCCCGTTCGCTCCGCTCGCGAGACCGCTCGAGTGCGCGCCGGGGATGCTCGCTGCGGCGTCCTCGCGCGCCCGCTCCCAACGCAGTGACCACTCGCGGCGAGTCGCGCCCGCGTCCTCGCCGAGCACACCGACCGCGAGGCTGCGCACGAACTCCCAAGTGGTCTCCCACGAAGGCAGGTCCTGGCCGCGCGCAGCCGACGACAACGCGGATTTCGACGCGGCCGCGCCGAAATCGCCCCGCATCCGATCGTAGGAGGGATCTCCGGCCGCTTCCTTCAGCTCGCACAGCCGGTGCGCGAACGCGGCGACCGGACCGGTCGCCGGGTCCGGGCGCAGCTGCTTGCGGCCGCGTTTGCCGGGAGTGCACGGTTCGCTCATCGGCCGCGTCCGCGGCCGCACGTGGTGCCGGACATGGAACCTGTGTTTAGCACGGCGCCGCTCGGCGTCGGCGCGGCGATCGGGTGATTGCGCCGCACGATCCGGCAAACCGCGCGAACGGTCCAGCGCCTTGCGCCGCAGGCCGAGCGCGTGGCCCCGGGAACCGCGCGCTCAGAACCTGTCTTTGAACTTGGTGGTCCGGGTGTGCCCAGGCGGCATACGTCAGAAATCGATCCCGCAGCGAGAAGACCGCTGAGGTTCCGCTACCCGGACACCTCCGCACAACAAGTTCAAAGACAGGCACTCAGACGTCGGTCACTCCGCGAAGGGCGCTTCGGGATCCATGTACGGAGCGTTCGGCGGAGCCGGGCCTTCCGTCGCCGGGACGCGATACGTGGTCGTGCTCGGTTCCGTCGTCGTCGAGGTCGGACCGGGCATGTCCGAGGTCGGAGCGGGCGTCCGCGAGGTCGGCCGGGAGACGGTCGGCTCCGGCGAGGTCGCCTCGGGCCCGGTCGTCGTCCGGCCGGACGTGGTCGGTGGCGGTGCAGGCGACGGCGCCGGACCCTCCGTGCGGCTGGACGTGCCGGTGCTCGGCGGACTCGTCGGCGGCGCACTCGTCGCATACTCTGTTGTCCGGTATTTTCTGGGGTATTGATCATGGCAAAAAGATCCGGAAAAAAACAGGACAGAAAAGACGCCGGTTCTGTAAAGCAGAGAATGCGTACGATCATCGTGCGGATCGCCGTGATCCTGATCATTCTCGCGATG
>NZ_JAFRFW010001068.1:0-12481 GCF_017434145.1 Saccharopolyspora sp.
CGCCGAGCTCGCACATCGTCGCCAGCAGCCGGTGCACCGAGCTCTTCGGCGCGCCGACGTGCTGCACGACCTCGCTCAACCGCAGACCTCGCTGTCCGTCGGCGAGCACGGCGAGCACCGCGAAGGCCTGCGCGACGGCGGGGCTGCGGTTGCCTTCCCCTCGCTCGCCCGGCGCCGGATGCGCGCTCATCGGCCGGCGAGTTCCGCAGCGACGAGCACGACGCCGCGCCGGCTCGCACCCGTGGCCAGATCGGCGAACGCGGTGTTGATCTCGTCGAAGCGGTATACGCCGAAGCCTGCCGCGGCGATCAGCAGCGTTCGCCCAACGGGTTCAGGCGAGCGACTGCAGGCTGTCGAACCAGTCCTGCGGCACGTCTCGGGCGCGCGCTACGTACACCGTGACATCGGCCTTCGTGGGCTCGCCGACGACGGCCGCGCGCGCCACCGGCAACCCGCCGACACGCTCGACGCTGCTCACCAGCGGCCCGACCTTGGCACTGGTCGCCGGGGTGAACCGCCCGACCGGCTGCCCATCGAGTCGGACCTGCACCAAGTCCAGCGGCTTGCCCGCCTTCTCGACCGTGATGCCGTGGAGGGTCACCGCGACGTCCTGCCCGGCATACGGCAGCAGGAAGTCGACGTGCTCTTCCTCGCCCGTCACCTGAAACGCATTGCCGAACGGCAGCAGCACGGCGTTGGCGTCACCGGGCATCGACGCCGGGTAGCCGAAGTCCTCGGCTTCCGCGACGAAAAGCGTGACGCGGGCCCGGAATCCGCTCCCGTTGTAGTTCTCGGCGGCCCACACGCGCGCATCGACCGTCACAGCGCAACCTCGAGCGGTGCTGACCGAGACCTGCGGGAAATACCCAGCGGACTTCTCGTGCGGGAGGTAACCAACGTGGTGCCCGCGCACGAAGACAGCCACCGCATGCCCCGCACCGTGCGGGTTGCCGGGGTCGGGCACCAGCACTGCCTTTTCCCGCGACTCGGAGCCGCCGGGCTCCTTGTACTCCGGCGCCCCGGCGAACAGCGCCGCGAAGGCCTTCTCGTGAAAGGACTCGCCCGCGACCTCGATCGTGCTCCAGGGACGCCCCCACGGTTCGAGCGGCCGACCCGCCGGGTCTGGCGGTACGTGCTCGTTCCCGGCAGCGGACTTCGGTCGGCGGACCGGTGCGGGTGGCGCGGTGATCGTTGGAGGCCCCGGTTCGGCCGCGTTCGTCGTTGCGGCCGTAGGTGCCGGTAGAGCCGAAGAGACCGCAGCGTCCGCCAGCCGCGCGCTCGTCAGCAACGGCGTTCGCGGACGGGCGCGGAGAGTCCGCTGCCACCACGTCGCGGCCTCGTGCCGCGACAGTTGCAAGGACCAGCCGAGCCCTCCGGATGAGGACAGCGTGACTTCGGAATAGCTCATCACCGGCAGGCGGCGGTTGTTCTTGAAGCGGCGGTCCGGCCCGCCCTTCACGTTGGCGTACTGCCACGTTTCGCCGAGCCGCACTCCATCGCGAGGTATCGAGCCTTCTTCGACGAACCTGATCCGGCGCACGGTCACATCGAGGTGGTTGTAGTCCACGTCGCTCCAGCGACCACCGGACTTCACCAGCAACCTGTCGGGCAGGAACAGCAGGCTGTGCCGCTTTGCCTGCACCGTGGGGACTTCGACGTTCGCGTTCAGCGCGAGCGGCAACCTCGTCGGAAACGACAGGTCGTGCCGCGACACGAGATCACCGGCGCCGGCGTTCGTCTTCCGGTCGTGCGTCCGGTTGAGGTGCGTGCTCGTCTGCACCCGCCATTTGCCATCGGTCCGGGCGAACGCGGGCCACCCGGTGACGAGGTCGTTGAACCACTTGGTCAGGTCCGAATCGACCTCGTAGTGCAGCACGACGCGGCGACGCGCGAAGCCGACCAGAGCAACGACCAGCGCCGCCACCGCCGGGATGAAAAACAGCGGCACGGCGAAGGAAACGAACGCGCAGACGACGGTCGCCCAACCCCACCCGGTGATCCAGCGCTGCGCGCGGTTGAGCTGGGCTGCGAGTTCGTCGGCCCCGGTGGGCACCAGTTGCTCAGCGCCGGCACCGATCAGGTCGGTGGTCGTGGTGTCGCCGGGCAGGTGGACCGGGCCGCGGTCAACCGCGGGAGCTTTGCTGCTCGGCGGGCGCCTCGTCGTCGTACGGCGAGCACTTGGTCCTGAGCCGGAGTTCGCATGGACCGAGAATGGGCCGATGCCTCTGCTGATCCCCAGCCCCCGCGTGCTCACTCGGACGCGAAAGAGTCGTGGCCCGATGCGGACTCCGAAACCCATAGGTCTCAGGATACTCGCGGAAAACGGCGCTGACGCTCGTTCTGACGTTGGACGTCGTTGCCGCGTCCGCTCCGGTGCGTGCGCGAGCGCTGCTCCAATGGGGTCACCACGCGCCGCGACGTTCAACAATCCCGGCGGCAATGCCACCCAGCGCTGAACACGATTTTCCTATGCCGGGTGCGTAATTCGTCTTTGCCACTGGCTCTATTCCGCCACTATTTCGAAAGCACGGATGCGTCGAAGCCGACGGCTTCCAACGCCGCCTTCGGGTCCGCGACGAGCTTCCGGGCGTCCAGATCCATCAGACCGAGAACGCATCCGATCTCGGCCGACACCGCACCACTGTCCTTGGTGACCACCGAGTCGAGGTGGAACGACTTCCCCTCCCCGAAACTCACCTCGCAGGACACCTCGAACCGCTCATCGACCCGCAACTCCTGCCGGAAGTGCACCGTGGTGCTCAGCAGCACCGGGGCCAGGTTCTTCTCGATCAGCCCGTCCCAGTCGCAACCGGCCGCCCGGAACCCGGCTACTCGCGCCACCTCGCCGTACTGGTGGTACACGGCGTGGTTGACGTGACCGAGGGCGTCCAGCTCGTAGCTGCGGACCTGAAGGGGAACACGAATAGCCACCGGTCCACCCTAGCTACCGAGCCCGGCGACCGACCGCATTCATGACCACGATCGCAAGCGACCTCGACGGCCGAACACGCCACGCGCAACGCGTTTTCGCGGTGGTTCGCTCAGAGCGCGGTGGTGCGCGTCCGGTGCACCTCGGGAAGGGCGTCGATGACGCTGCGCAGGTGCTCGCGCATCGCCTGCTCGGCTGCCGCCGGGTCGGTCGCGCAGATCGCCTCGATGATGGCCACGTGCTGGGGCAGCGACACGGAGGGGCGCCCCGGGTGCATGGCCAACCGGAACTGGTGGCGCACGTTCTGGCCGCGCAGTCTGCTGAGCACCTCGTGCGCGGTCTGCTGCCCGCTGACCCGCAGCACCAGCGAGTGCAGCCGCTTGTTCAGCTCGGAGTACCCCCACACGTCCCCGCCGGAGACGGCGGCCCGCATCTGCTCGCCGATCTCGCGCAGCTCCGAGCGGTCCTCGTCGGTGGCGCGTTCCGCGGCCCGCGCCGCGCACAGGCCCTCGACCGCCATGCGGACCTCGGTGATCTCGATGGCCTCCTCCAGCGAGACCGCGCGCACCCGGGCGCCGCGGTTCTGGATGCGCTCGACCAGCCCTTCGGTGGTCAGCTGCACCAGCGCGTTGCGCACCGCCGCTCGGCTGGCGTCGAACTGCTCGGAGAGTTCAGCCTCCACCAAGCGCTGGTTGGGCGCGAAGTCACCCCTGGTGATGGCCTCGCGGATCACGTCGGCCACCGGCGGCTGTGCGGCCGGCTGCTCGGCGTCGCGCTTCGCTGTCGTCACTGCCCTACCCCGTACCGATTTTTGCTAACAATTTTGTCCATCAATGCTAACGGGCGGGTGGACGCCCGGTGCGCCCGTCCTCACCGGGCGGACCGCGAACAGCGGCGTTCAGGCGGTGGGCGCGTCACCGGTCAGCCGCCGCAGCCAAGTGATGGTCGCGTCGCAGACATCGGTGGCGGCGCCGAGCTCGTCGAGGTACGAGCGGCAGTCGCGCATCTCGTGCACCCGGCGAGCGGCGTGCCGGCTGCTCCCGTCGATGAGCCGGTCCACGAGTTCGGCGCTGCCCAGCTCGGCCGCGATCTGCTCGCGTGCCCACTGCGCGCATCCCGCGCGCTCGGCGGCCGAGACCGACTCGAGCACGGTGGCGGCCAGGCCCTTCATGAACACGCTCCGCAGCAGCTTCCGCCCGGCCGCGGCACCGACTTCCGCGTCGAGCACCTCCACCGCGGCACCCACGGGTCCGAACACCTCGGCCACCGTCCCCGCACCGGGGCCCGAGACCTCTAGCGGCGTGCGGGCACCGGCGCGCGGGACCGGCGCCAGCACCGCCACATCGGCGACCGGAGTGCCGGGCAGTGCGGCCTCGATGGCGCGCTTGGTCGCCACGTCCGCGCTGTTGAAGTCGGCGAAGCACGCGCCTGCGCCGGATTCGGCGACCTGCCCGGCGGCGTCTTCGGCGAATCGGGCGCCGGTCAACGAGATCACCAGCCCGGCACCGGACGCGGCGCGCGCCGGGGACTCGGCGCGCTCGACGCCGTCCGGGAACGGCACGTCCGCCGGGTCGAAGGCCACCACCGCATGTCCGGCCGCGAGCAGGTCGGCGGCGTAGCACCGTCCTGCCTCCCCCATCCCGAGAACCGCAACGCGCACAACTACCTCCCGCGACATGTCGACATCCGAATCGGGTTCAAGCCCGGCATCGAGTTCCAGCACGGCGCAACCTGATCGTGGCGGTCGCCAGCGCCATCGTCACCGCCGCGAACAGACCCGTCACCGCGAACGCGGCGAAGCCGTAGTCGGCGTGGCCCGCGGCGAGCAGCGTCCCACCGAGCCAAGGCCCGAAGACCGCGCCGAACCGGCCCACGCCTGCCACCCAGCCCAGGGCGGTGTCGCGGTCGCTCGCGTCGTGGTGGGCACCGACGGTCGCGTAGACCATGGTCTGCCCGCTGAACAGCAGCAGTCCGGCGAAGAACACCACGACGTAGAGCAGCGCGACCGGAAGGTGCGCCCCCAGCAGGTAAACGAAGACCGCGGTCAGCGCGAACCAGATGACGACGATCCGGCGCGGCCCGACGGCGTCGGCGAGGCGGCCCGCCACGAACATGCCGACGATGCCCCCGACGTTGAGCGCGGTGGAGAACAGCAGGGAGTCGCCGGTCTCGTAGCCCAGATCGCCCATGATCTTCGGCAGCCACTGCCCGACCCCGTAGACCAGCATCAAGCCGGCGAACGAGGTGAGCCAGAACAGCGACGTCGTCGACCACTGCCGGTCGTGGAAGAGCGCCTTCAGGCTCTCCAACCGGTCCGGGCGCGCGGACGCGGGCGCCGCGGGAGCGAGGGCGTAGCTCGCCTCGACGGCCGCGGCGGCGTCCGGTCGGCCACGAGCCGCCAAGATGGCCGGGGATTCCGGCAGCAGCTTGATCGCCCCGGGCAGCAGGACCACCGCGGGTACCGCGCCTGCGATGAACACCCACCGCCACCCGGCGGTGTCGACCAGCGCCAGCGCGACGAGCGGAGCGATCGCACCGCCCGTCTGGTGCGCGGTCATGATGATGCCGGTGGCCAGGGCTCTGCGGCCGCCGGTGGTGAACTCCATACCGTAGGCGATCGCGATCGGCAGCAGCGCACCGAGCCCGAAACCGCACAGCAGCCGGAAGAGTCCGAACACGCCCGCGCTCGTGGCCAGCCCGGACCCGAGGGTGGCCACGGTGAACACGATCGCCGAGGCGAACACCGCCGGGCGGCGCCCCACCCAGCGGGTGACCGTGCCGGACAGGATCGTGCCGACGAGCATCCCGAACGTGGTGTAGCTGCCGATGTCGCCCGCGGTGGCGTCGGTGAGACCGAGATGGCCCTCGCCGATCATCTCGGGCAACGTCGCGCCGTAGACGAAGGTGTCGATGCCGTCGAGCAGGACCAAGGCCCAGCAAACGGCGACGACGATCACGCGCCGCCGGGCGGCGCTGGGTGGTGCGGACGCCGTTGAGTCCGACGGGGACGGGTATCTGGTCATGGTGGGTACCTCGGGCCCTAGGTTCTGTTTGAAAAGCGGCGGCAGCCGCTTGCGCCGCCCGAGGACTCAGCCGGACCACCGGCGAGTTCCACTACCCGACCCGCTACGCAAACCATTTCCTGAACAGCTCCTAGTCGATCGGCGGGGTGCCGTGGGTGTGGAAGGACTCGATGGTCTGCAAGCCCCATGCCTGCCCCTTCTCGCGCTCCTTCGCGGTCCAGGTGATCAGCGGCCAGTCGGGGGCCAGCACCAGGCGGGTCAGCGGGTTGCACAGCTCGATGCGGTTGCCGCCCGGCTCGTAGACGTAGAGGAAGAACGTCTGCTGGATGGCGTGCTTGTGCGGTCCGGTCTCGATGAACACACCGGTGTCGACGGCCAGGTCGGCGGCGCGCAGGATGTCCTCGCGGGTGTCGGTGGCGAACGCGATGTGGTGCAGCCGCCCCGCGGAACCGGTCCGATCCTCGGTGTGCACGAGGTCGTAGGACTTCTGGGTGAAGGTCTGCCAGCGGGCCGCGATCTTGCCGTCGTCCAGCCGGATCTGCTCGGTGGGTCGCGCGCCGAGCGCGTCGATGAGGAAGTCGCTGGCCTGCTCGACGTTCGCCGCGAGGTAGTTGACGTGGTCCAGGCGCCGGACGCCGACACCGCGGCCGGGTTTGGCCTGCGGCTGGTTCTTCAGCTCCGGGGCGAGTTCGGGCGGCGCTTCGTACCAGGACGTTTCGTGGTAGAGCGCGATTTCGTGGCCGTCCGGGTCCGTGGTGGTCCACAGTGGACCAATGCCGGGCTCGTCCCGGACCCATTCGCCGGAGGCGCCGGTGGCTTCCACGGCGGCCTTGCGGCGTTGCAGCGCCTCGGCGGAGGAGCAGCGCAACGCCGTGCGGCCGATGCCGGACCGCTCCCGGCGCGTGACGACCAGGCTGTGGTGCTCGTAGTCGTCCCAGGTCCGAAGGTAGGTGTGGGCACCGTCCTGGCCGGTGACCGTCAGACCGAGGAAGTCGGTGCAGAACGCGACCGTTTCCGCGGGGCATGGCGTGAAAAGCTGGGCGTGGCCGAGATGGGCGACGTCGCCGAGCGGAGGACGCGTGGGCGTGTCGGCGACCATCCGCTTGAGGGTGCTGAGGTTCTCCGGGACGGCGATGGCGGGCATGAGGTCCTCCTCGGATCAGCGATCGGTGGCGCGCTCGTGCTCCGGCGACGTGGCCTGCAGCCGGATCTTGCGGGTGGCCGGACCGAACAGCGCCAGCGCGAGCGCGCCGACGATCCAGGTACCTGCGATGAAGCCGAAGACCGTCCGGTATCCGTATCCGCTGTAGAGCGCGGCGATGATCAACGGCCCGACCGCGTTCGACAGCCGCCCCAGGCCGTAGGAGATCGAGGTGCCCAGCGAGCGGCCTTCGGTGTCGTAGAGCTCGGGCGAGTAGGCGTAGGCCAGGGACGTGTAGCCGCGTTCGAACAGGTTGACCGTGAAGCCGAAGACGACGACCAGCACCGGGACGAAGGTCAGCCCGTACAACAGGCCGGAACCTGCGATGACCGTTCCGAACACGACCAGGCACCACTTGCGCTCGAACCGGTCGGTGACCTGCGCGGCCAGCAAGGACCCCAGCGGTGCGCCGACGGTGGTCAGCGCGACGAAGAAGACGGAGTCCTCCACGCTGACGCCTTCGGCGGCCAGCAGTGTCGGAGCCCACGAGGAGAAGCCGAAGAACCCGATCGTCTGGGTGATCCACAGCACCGAAAGCAGCGCGGTCCGCGAGAGGAACTTCCGGTCTCTGAGCACGGCCGATCCGGGCTTGGCGGCGCGAGCCTCGCCGACCGGCTCGACGGCCGCGGGCAGTTCTCCGTGCTCCGCCGCCGCCTTGGCCTCCAGTCCTCGCAGCACCGCCTCCGCGTCGTCGTGGCGGCCGCGGGATTCCAGCCACTGCGGGGATTCGACCAGGTTGCGCAGGAACAGCAGGAACAGCACGCCCGCAGCGCCCCACAGGTAGACCAGGCGCCAGGTGTGCTCGCCGAGCGGGACCACCGCCGAGGCGATGAGGTTCGTGACCGGGGTCCCGCAGATCCCGATCATGATCACGTACGCCTGGAACTTCCCGCGCTGGGCCCGCGGGAAGAGTTCGTTGAGGTAGACGACCGCGACCACGGTCATCGCCGAGAGCCCGGCGCTGGTCAGGATCCGGAACAGGCCCATCGACGCGATGTCCCAGGCGAACACCGTCGCCAATGACCACACCGAGAACCACGTCGTCGTCAGCGTCAGGGCCCGCTTGCGACCGAGCCGGTCGGCGAGCCCACCGGCCACCACCGAACCGAGGAACATGCCGACGAACGACAGCGACGTCACGTAGGCGATGTGCTCGACGTCGGCGCCCCATTGCTGGCGCACTTTGGGCGCGGTGATGGCGAAGGTGTTGATGTCGGCGAACTCGAAGAAGTAGGCGAAGGCCAGCGCGGCGATCGTGCGCTTGTGGAACCTCGAGATCGGTAACCGGTCCAGCCGGTTGGCCGAGTTCGCGACCCGGTCGGGCCCGTCCCGATCAGCGGACTGCTGCACTGCGGTCTCCTCATGGCAAGAGTGGGCTTCGTCGCCCGGTGTTCGCTCCGGTGGTTCAGGCGGGCTCGTCCGGCCAGTACAGCCGCATCGGGTTGTCCACGAGCAGCGCCTGCCGCTGCTGGGCGGTGACCGCGATCCGGGGGACGTGGTCCAGCAGCAGACCGTCGTCGGGCATGTGGTCGGTCAGGTTCGGGTGCGGCCAGTCGGTGCCCCACAGGACCCGGTCGGGGAACGCCTCGACGACGCGGCGCGCGAACGGGACGACGTCTGCGTAGGCGTGCTGCTCGCCGCCGAGGGCGGGCGGGCCGGACTTGGACAGGCGTTCGGGGCAGGAAACTTTCACCCACGCCCCGCTGCGCGCCACGAAGTCGAGGAACTCGGCGAATTCCGGGCCGTCGCGGTCTTTCGTAACGTCGGGGCGTCCCATGTGGTCCACCACCAGCGGGACCGGCAGGGACAGGAAGAACTCCGCCAGCCCGGGCAGGTCCGGGGCTTCGAAGTAGACGACCGCGTGCCAGCCCAGCGGGGCGATCTTCGCGGCGATGGTCTCCAGCGCCCGCATCGGCACGGTCTCGACCAGCCGCTTGACGAAGTTGAAGCGAACACCGCGCACACCCGCCGAATGCAGCCGCTCGAGCTCTTCACGCGGCACATCGGCGTCCACTGTGGCCACTCCGCGGGCGGAGCCGCCGGAGGCGCGCAGCGCGTCGAGCAGGGCGCTGTTGTCCTTGCCGTGGCAGGTCGCCTGCACGATGACGTTGCGCGCCAAGCCGAGGTGATCGCGCAGTCCGAACAGCTGCTCCTTGGTGCCGTCCACCGGCGTGTACTTGCGCTCCGGGGCGAACGGAAACCGCGCGGCAGGGCCGAAAACGTGGCAGTGCGCGTCGACGGCCCCGGCGGGCGGGACGAACGTGGGGCTGCTGGGTTTCGAGGCCCAGGGCAGCCATCCGGGAGTGACTTCGGGCGCGGTGCTCATCGATCTCCTCCTGTCGCCCGGGCGGACGACATGCGTCGTTGCATTCGAGGCGACGATCGGTCGTCAGTCGCGGTAGGTCAGTCCCAGATCGGCCAGCTTGGGACGCATGCCGTATAGGTCCAGGCCGAGCACGCCGCCCTGGAAGCGGGTGCGCTTGCCCGCCTCGCTGTCCTCGCGCCCGGCCGCGGCCTTGGCGACATCGGCCGCCTCGGCGGCGGGCACCACGACGACGCCGTCGGTGTCGGCGACGATCACGTCGCCCGGGTTGACCAGCGCGTTGGCCACCACGACGGGCACGTTGACCGAGCCGAGAGTGGCCTTCACGGTGCCCTTCGCGTTGATGGCGCGGGAGAACACCGGGAAGTCCATCTCGCGCAGCTCGTCGGTGTCCCGGCAACCGCCGTCGATGACCAGCCCACCGGCACCGCGGGCACGCAGCGAGGTGGCCAGCAGCTCGCCGAAGAAACCGTCCTCGCACTCGGTGGTGCAGCCGGCCACGAGCACGTCACCGTCCTGGACCTGCTCGGCGGCGACGTGCAGCATCCAGTTGTCGCCCGGTTGCAACAGCACGGTGACGGCCGTGCCGCAGAGCTTCGCGCCCTGGTAGACGGGGCGGATGTACGGCCGCATCAAGCCGATTCGGCCCATGGCCTCGTGCACCGTGGCCACGCCGAACCTCGACAGGGCCTCGACGGCCTCGCGATCGGCGCGCTCGATGGTGCGGTGAACGACTCCGAGTTCGTGCACGGTGCGGACTCCTTCGTGGTGAGTGGTTCAGCGGCCCTGGGCGGTCAACCGCGCGTCCAGCCGCGGGTAGACGCGTCGCGCGTTGCGCTCTTCGACCGCTTCGCGGGATTCCTCGGTGAGCCCGGCGTTCTCGACGTAGCGGCGGGTGTCGTCGAAGTGCTGCCCGGTGCGGGGGTCGATGCCGCGGACGGCGCCGACCATCTCCGAGGCGAACAGGACGGACTCGTGCGGGATCACGTCGAGCAGGAGATCGATGCCGGGTTGGTGGTACACGCAGGTGTCGAAGAAGACGTTGCCCAGCAAGGCGTCCTCGGGATCCGGCTTGTCCAAGGCCTGTGCCAGACCGCGGAATCGACCCCAGTGGTAGGGAACCCCGCCTCCCCCGTGCGGGATCACCAACCGCAGCCCGGGGAAATCGGTGAACAGGTCGCCCTGCAACAGCTGCATGAACGCGGTGGTGTCGGCGTTGAGGTAGTGCGCGCCGGTGGTGTGGAAGGCCGGATTGCAACTGGTGGACACGTGCACCATGGCCGGCACGTCCAACTCGGCGAGCTTGTCCCACACCGGGTACCAGTGCCGGTCGGTCAACGGCGGCGAAGTCCAGTGCCCGCCGGAGGGATCGGGGTTGACGTTCACCGCGACCGCGCCCAGCTCCCGCACCGCACGTTCCAGCTCGGGCACGACGGTCGCCGGGTCCGACCCGGGCGACTGGGGAAGCATCGCGGCGAACGCGAAGCGCTCGGGGTAGAGCTCCGCGACGCGGTGGCACAGGTCGTTGCAGATCCGCGCCCATGCCGAGGAAGTCTCGAAGTCACCGATGTGGTGGGCCATGAACGAGGCGCGCGGCGAGAACACGGTCACGTCGATGCCGCGCTCGTCCATCTGACGCAGCTGATGCGGCTCGACCGACTCGCGGATCTCGTCGTCGCTGATGATCGGCCCTGCGGAATCGGGCCGCTGCGACGGGTCGGTCAGCCCGGCGACCTGGGCCTCGCGCCAGCGACCGAGCGGCGCAGGGGCGGTGGTGTAGTGACCGTGCACGTCGATGATCAAGCGAACTGCTCCTTCGTGCGGGGTGTCCAGCGGGATGCCGGGACGAGGACGTCGCCGGACATCAGCAGGCGCGCGGTGCGCAGCAGCGCCGAGCGCACGACGCGCGGCGGATCGGAGGAGTCGAGCCCGAGGGTCACGCTGAACTCGCCCGAGGGATGTTCCACCGAGACGGTCGGTTCGGTGCCGACCAGACCGGTGGCGACGTCGTGGGCGACGCTTCCGTCGAGCACGCAGGCGGTCGCCGCGGTGACCGCCGCCAGCACGCCGATGGACTGGTGCGCCACCCGCGGGATGAGACTCCGGGTGGACACGCTGCCGCCGTGCCGGGGCGGCGCCACCAGGGTCATCTTCGGGTAGTTCTTGTCCGTGACGTCGCCGAGGCCCATGGCCTCGCCGCAGACCAGGCGCAGCGCCTCCACCTCGTCCTTGAGGTCGTCGTCGCCGTCGATCTCGGCGGGCGACTCGTAGCCGGTGCGGCCCAGTCGCGCGGCCTCGACGATCACCAGCGGCTGACCGTTGTCGATCAGCGTCACGTCCACCGGCCCGAGCCCGGGGATTTCGACGGTGTCCCGCACGTTCCCGGTGGGCAGCAGCGCGCCTGCCACCGAGCCCGCGGTGTCGAGGAACCCGATCTCGATCGGCGCGGCACCCCCGGGAACACCGTCGATGCGGGCAGCACCGGCGTATTCGACGTAGCGCTGCCCGTCCGGTCCTGCGGGCGTGCGGACCGTGATCTCGGCGACCATCCAGGTGTTGCGCGTCAGCACCCGCGCGGTGGTGCGGTCGCCGCTCGGGACGACCATGCCGGTCTCGATGGCGAACGGCAGCACCGCGGCGAGCATGTTCCCGCAGTTCGCCGTCACGTCGACGGTGCTGCCGCCGGGCTGCGCCTGCCCGAACGTCCACTCCACGTCGATCCCGGGCCGCGTGCCCGGACGCACGATCCCGAGCTTGCTGGTCAGCGGGTGCGCTCCGCCGATTCCGTCGATCTGCCGCTGGTCGGGGGATCCGAGTGCGGCGAGCAGCACGGCGTCGCGGGTCGTCACGTCCGCGGGCAGCGCCCGCTCGTCGAAGAACGGTCCCCGCGAGGTGCCGCCCCGCATGAACAGGCACGGGATCGCGGTCTGCGAACCGCGGCGGCGCGAGCGCGCGGCGGGGCCGTCGGCGTCGACGGGCATGGCACTCCTCCATCGAGTCGTCGC